>JAJRYW010000282.1 GCA_024275555.1 Calditrichota bacterium
CGCCTCGCTGCGCCTGGGGGTGCTTTGGAAAATAGTGTTTCCGTAGCGATCTTCAATTCGCAGAATGGATATCGGCTCCACCCGCACGCCCTGGTTGGCGAAGACCCCGAAAGCGCTGATCATCTCCAGCGGGATCACATCGGAGCTGCCCATTGCCAGGCTGGGATAGGGGCGCAGCGGCGTTTTAATCCCCATCCGGTGGGCATAGTCGACCACGGTCTGCGGGCCAATCTCCAGGATCAGCCGGGCGGAGATCAGGTTCATGGAGCGGCGCAGCCCTTCCCGCAAGGTGGTTAATCCGCTAAAAGTGCGGTCGTCATTCTCGGGCGTCCAACGGGTGCCGTCCGGGTTCTCCAGAACCACCGGCTGATTGAGCAGCTTGTCGGTCGGTTTGTAGCCGTTGTCGATGGCGGCGGCATAGAGAAAGGGTTTAAAAGTCGAACCGGGTTGGCGACGCGCCTGCACGGCCCGGTTAAATTTGGATTCTTCAAAATCCCGTCCGCCGACCATGGCCCGAATTTCACCGGTGTGATGATCGAGGGCTACCATGGCTATTTGCACCTTCGCTTTTTCGGCAAATACGGAATCCGGGATTTCTTTTTCCTCTTTATATTTTTGCAGCTTTTTATAAACCCCTTCCTGCAGCTTCGGCAACTGCTCCTTGATCACGCTATCCATAATTGCCTGATAGCGTATGTCCAGCGTGGTATAAACATTCAGGCCGTCTTCATAAACATTGACGCCCAGTTCTTTTTGCAGGGCGTTTAACTGCTGCCGCACGTATTCGGTAAAATAGGGGGCCACCGCGCTGCGGTCGCTTCCGTCTTCCGACACAACCTCGATTTGTTTTAAACTGTCAAACTGGGCCCGGCTCAGGTAGTCGCAAATATACATATTATGCAGCACCACATTGCGCCGTTGCCGGGCGCGCTGCGGATGACGGGTCGGCGAATAATAAGCGGGACCTTTAAGCAAGGCAATCAGCATGGCCCCTTCCTCGACGCTCAGATCGCCGACATCTTTGTTAAAATATTTTTTGGCGGCGCTTTTAATTCCGTAGGCGCCCCGGCCAAAGTAGGAGACATTGAGATACATCTCCAAAATTTCTTGCTTGGAATAAGTTCGCTCGATCTGGATGGCGGTAAGAATTTCCCGCAGTTTCCGGCTGATGCTCCGTTCGAAGCCGATCTTCTTCACATAGAGATTCCGGGCCACCTGCATGGTGATGGTGCTGAATCCTTCCACATAGCTGAGGTTGATCAGGTTAACTACAATGGGCTTAATCACCCGCTTGATGTTGATCCCCCAGTGATTAGGGACATCCCGGTCTTCGGTTGCCAGCGCCGCCTGAACCACATGCTCGGGAATGGCGTCATAAGGAACCCAGATGCGGCTGTATTTGAACAGCTCATGGATGACCACGCCGTTTACATCGTACAGGCGGGTTGCCTGGGCCGGATGCACGTTTTCCAGTTCAGTCAGGTCCGGCAGCCCGGTAATTAGAAAGATGAAATAAGCTAAAAAACCGACGACGGCAACCGCCAGGCTGCCCCAGATCAGCCGGCGTTTCCAGGGGGAGGGCGGCGGCTCTTCCGGGGGCGAGGATGAGCGCTCATCCCGATTTTGTAAAAAATATTCTGACATACAAAGTTCCTTACTCTTAAATGCCGGCATTTCCCATCGTTCCCGGGCAATATTTGCCAAACCTGTGCAGATTTACTAACCGGCGCCAATTTACAATGGAATCAACAACTTACTATCTTGGACGTCATCAAATCAAGTCGAATTTCAGTTGAAAAACCAATTGCTTCTGCAAACACGTTTTTTACTTGGATTCCCCTGTCCGGGTTCATATTATTATGGGAATTTTAACCAACGTAACTTCAAGCGTTTATGAGATATTTTTTTCTGTTGTTGCTGATATTTCTGCTCGGTTGCACTTCCAGCCGGGTGATGCACCCGCCGTCCGCTCCGGCGCAGAAAGGCTCGACGTCGCCAGCGGTAAGCCATTATCTCTCCGGCGCTTTGCACGATTTTGAGGAAAAGTACAAAGAAGCGCTGGCGGAATACCATCAGGCGCTGCTGTACGACAGTACTTCTGCGCAGATTTTGAAGGCCATTGGCCGCGATTTGTATCGTATCGGCAATTTCTACAGCGCCTTAAGCTACTTTAACCGTTCCCTGAAATATGCGCCGAATGATGTGGAGACGCTCTATTTTAGCGGCGAGGCGGCGCTGAAGACCAAAGACTATGCCGAAGCCATCAAGTATTTTGAAGCGATGTTCTCCCTGGCGCCCTATAACGGCGTTGCCCAAAACCGGTTGATTGTGCTTTATACCCAAACCGGGGCCGTGGAAAAGCTGATTTCCCTGCGCGAGAAAATGGTGGAATTGTACGGCTATGAAGACACCTCGGCCTATCAACTGCTGACCCTCTATATGCAGTTCCGCCATTTGGACCGGGCTGAAGAACTGGTGAAAAAACTCATCGACGCCGACCCGGAGAAAGCCTATCATTATTATTTGCTTGGAAATGTTTCGGAACTAAGAAAAGATACCCTTCAGGCAATTACTGCTTATGAGAAAGCGATCTCTCTTGATCGCCGGGAAAGCAAGTCTCTCAATCAGCTTTATTTGCTTTACCTGGACCGCCATGACTGGCCGAGGATGATCCGAACCTTTAGCGACGTGGTGAAACAAGATTCCGCCAACGGGCGCGCCCGGCTGTTTCTCGCGGAAGGATATTTCTACAACGATCAGCCCGAGTTAGCCAAACAAACTCTGAAGCCATTGTTGAATGATCGCGACTTCCAGGCCCAGGCTCATCAACTGATGGGCCGGATTGCCGCTACGGAGCGCTCTTTTGCCGAGGCCCGGCGGCACTTCCGGGAATTTACCCGCCTGGAGCCCTGGAACGCCCGGGGATGGGAGTTCCTGGCCGTGCTCTACTACCAGGATCAAAAGTATGATAGTTGCGCAGCCGTGCTGGAGGAAGCGTTTGTTAAGACCACCAAAGACGCCGGCCTGCTCTCGCTTTACGGCAACGCACTGAATCAAATGGGCCGGCTGGAGGAAGCCGTCCCGCCCCTGGAGGAAGCGGCTCAGATCAACCCGGGAGATTTGAATACCATTGTTACCCTGGCCATTGTTTATGATAATTTAAAACGCTTTTCCGAACTGGATTCGCTCTATGAGACGGCTTTAAATCGCTTTCCCGGAAACGCCCTGCTGCTGAACAACTATAGCTATTCGCTGAGCGAACGGGCAGTCCGCTTACAGGAAGCGCTGGCAATGGCCGAAAAAGCCGTGGCGCAGGAGCCGCAGAACGGCGCTTTTCTGGACACCATCGGCTGGATTTATTTCCAGTTAGGCGATACGGCCAAAGCTTTGGAGTATATCAAAAAAGCGGTTTCTCTGCGGGAAGATAGCCCGGAGGTGCTGGAACACCTGGGCGATATTTATCAAAAAATGGGCGATATCGAGCAAGCCCGGGTATTCTGGCGGAAAGCATTAGACGGCGACCCCGGAAATGAAGAACTGCTAAAAAAGTTAAATCAATAGACCTTATTACAAACTAAGTTTATATTACTACATAACTTATGTCATTTTCCCGAAGGGATGGCGTTGCCACGAACGGAGAGAGAAATCTGTTAGCACTCGTAACTTTGTCTTTACTTTACAATTATTTAAGCCAACATA
>JAJRYW010000283.1 GCA_024275555.1 Calditrichota bacterium
GCGTTAGGGAATTCCATGTAACCATTCTATTTGTTATGGATATACGGAATCCTGATAATCATGGTAAAGCAGCGAGAACGGCCGGAGTTTTAGTAATCTTATCTGTCCCGGTCATATCGGAGCGTTTTCCACCTCAAACGAACTGCCCACCATGATCAGTTACTCCCTCTTGTTAAAAAAACTGTAACTACTCAGGTAGTAACTCTCCAGAACGTCGTATAAGCAAGAGTTCCTGTACAAAGCTGTATCTGTGATCAACATTGTCTTTTTACCGCAATGATCGCAGCGGATACGCGACGGCCGCAGAGTGCAAGAGATAAACATCTGTTCGTTGCGGTATAACAACCTGAGTAGTTACAAAAAACTTTAAAACTGTTGCACAAATTGTATTCAACTGATATATTAGTTGTGTATCTAACCCCGGGGGTGCCTATGTCTACACAATGGTCTGGCGTTTTTCCCGCCGTTACCACCAAATTTGATGAACACTACCAAATGGATTACCCGGCCATGGAACGGCACTTTCGTTTTATGGTTGATTCCGGTGTACACGGCCTGGTGGTTACCGGAACGCTGGGGGAGAACGGGGTGTTGTCCCCTGCGGAAAAAATCGAGGTGCTCAGGATTGCCCTGGAAGTTGCCGGGGGAGAAATCCCGGTGCTGGCCGGGGTTGCGGAAAACACCACCGCCGCGGCCGGCCGGACGGCCGAGCAGGTTGCCGAAGCCGGCGGCAATGGAATTATGCTGCTCCCGCCGATGCTCTATCCCAGCAATCCCCGCGAAACATCCCTCTTCTTCCGCACGGTTGCCTCGGCAACCGATCTGCCCATCATGGTCTACAATAACCCGGTCAGCTACAAGGTCGATATCACCCCGGAGATGTTTGCCGAATTTGCGGATGTCCCGACGTTTGTAGCGATTAAAGAATCATCCGACGACCTGCGCCGCATCGGGGAAATCATCAACCTGACCGGCGAGCGCTACCGGATTTTTACCGGCGTGGATAATCTGGCCATGGAAAGCCTGCTGATGGGCGCCTGCGGTTGGGTGGCCGGGCTGGTGTGCGCTTTCCCCCGGGAAACCGTGGCCATTTACCGCTTGATTCAAAACGGGCAATTGGAAGAAGCGCGGCGCATCTACCGCTGGTTCCTGCCCTTACTGAAACTGGATGTCTCCACCAAGCTGGTGCAAAACATCAAACTGGCGGAAGCGATGGTTGGCGTTGGCGGGGAAACGGTGCGGCCTCCCCGGCTCCCCTTAACCGGCGCAGAGCGGGAGCAGGTCAAGCAGGTGATTGAGGAGGCGCTCAAAAATCGCCCCAAACTGGATTTATCATCGAGGCTTTAGCGCCTGGCGACGTTTTAAAGAAACAATGCACAGGGCGCCATAAAAATCTTAAATTCGGAATAGGTATTGGGGCTTATTTTAGACGGGATGAACGGGGTGTATGTCAAATTACACAATCGTAAGCCGTTGAAACGGCTATTCTCCTGTTACTTATCATTAACACCGGGTTGATGGACTTTGAAAAATTAACCGGGCTGTTTTAAAAAGCCTGTAAGCCGGTAGCCGCATTCCGGTCTGCCGGAATTGCAAAACAGCGCTATGCGCAGTCTAAAGCCTGCGCCTACCAGTATATCAGATATGGCCCGGTTATTTAATCAAAATCAATAAGCCCGGTGTTAATAGCAACTTATACCAACTATTAAACCGTTTCAACGGTTTCTAAAAAATACCTAATAATGCAACTTGCCATGCGTCCGATGTTCAGGATTCAACGATGAGAACTTATCCGGTTTATCAAATTTTTTGAAATGTTGTTTTCTAAGAGGGTGTTTGATATATAGCCGCTCACAAAGTGATGCTTTTGGCTAAAGACCCTCGCAACGCGATCCCTTCGGGACAAGTCAGAAAGAATTTACAACGGAAGAAATCAAGACGATGTTTAAAAAACTTGGAGACAACTTAGCCCCTTTCGGGGTCTCAATCGACTCCCGGCCGGGATTGTCGATTTGCTCTGTCGAAGACAGCTTACTTTCGCAGCGAAGTGTGCGAAAGCACTTAGAGCCTTGGTGTCTTGTTCCAACGGAACCACGTTGTGAGGGCATGTATTTCGACTTTCCAAACACTCTCTAAGTGGTAAGAGGAACAGGATTGGAGAATAATCCGGCTAATCCTGCCTGCCCCTATATTTATGGGGTTCATCCGGTCAAAAAATCAAAGACGAAAATCATAACAATTTGAACAAATAAACCATTGGAGCGATGATGAAGCAGCCTTATCAAAATTACATGAACGGGGAATGGGTAGCCGGGCCGCATATTGTCCCGAGCATCAACCCTTCCAATTTAGATGATGTGGTCGGCGAGTTTGCCTATGCGGATGCGGCGCTGGCGAACCAGGCCGTGCAGGCCGCAGCGACCGTTGCGGATGAATGGCGCAACAGCACCCCCCAGCAGCGCTTTAATGCGCTGGACTTTATCGGAACTGAAATCCTGCAGCGCAAGGAGGAGTTGGGGCGTTTGCTTTCCCGGGAAGAGGGCAAGACGCTTCCGGAAGGGATTGGCGAGGTGAATCGCGCCGGGCAAATTTTTAAATTTTTTGCCGGGGAGGCGCTGCGCTGCGGGGGAGAATGGCTTCCCAGTGTGCGGCCCGGCGTGCGGGTGCAGATGATTCGTCAGCCGGTGGGGGTAACCGTGTTAATCTCCCCCTGGAATTTCCCGATTGCCATTCCGGCCTGGAAGATCGCCCCGGCGTTAGCCTATGGAAATACGGTGGTATTCAAGCCCGCGGAGCTAACTCCGGCGCTGGCCTGGGAACTGGCGGAAATCATCTCCCGGGGCGGCTTGCCTGCCGGGGTGTTTAACATGGTGATGGGCGAGGGACCCACGGTGGGCGCAGCGCTGGTAGAGCACCCCCAGGTTAACGCGGTTTCCTTTACCGGCTCGATTGCCGTGGGGCGGCAGATTGCCCGGAAGTGCGTGGAAAACGGCAAGCGGGTGCAACTGGAGATGGGCGGAAAAAATCCCCTGGTCGTTTTAGATGACGCCGATCTGGACATCGCCGTCGAGGCCGCCGCCAACGGCGCCTTTTATTCCACCGGGCAGCGTTGCACCGCCTCCAGCCGGTTGATTGTTACCAGGGGGATATACAGCTGTTTTGTGGACGCCTTAACAGCGCGGATGAAATCGCTGAAGGTCGACGACGCCCTCAAACCGGACACGGATCTCGGCCCGGTGGTGAACCAGGCCCAACTGGAAAAGGATTTGAAATACCTGGAGATCGGAAAGTCGGAAGGCGCTGTGATGATCGGCGGCGGGGAACGGCTGGAACGCGCTGCGCCCGGCTACTATCTCTCCCCGGCCCTGTTTGTCGACACCGACAACCGGATGAGAATCAATCGCGAGGAGATCTTCGGGCCGATTGCTGCGGTGATTCCCGCGCAGGACTATGAAGAAGCGCTGCAGATTGCCAACGACACCCCCTTCGGGCTCTCTGCCGGGATTTGCACCCGCTCGCTCAAATATGCTCATCATTTCCAGGAAAACTCTCAGGCCGGGATGACCATGGTGAATCTCCCCACCGCCGGGGTGGATTACCACGTGCCTTTCGGGGGGATGAAGCAGTCCAGCTACGGCAGCCGCGAGCAGGGCAGCTACGCCCGGGAATTTTACACCACCGTACGCACCTGCTACCTGCGGCCATAGAATGGACTTGGTATGAAAAGAGACCCATCATGTGAATCATGAGTTGAAAAATTGACGCGGATAAACGCAGAAGAAAGCAGGGAAACGCTGAAGATTATTTATAAGCGAGAACGGATGCACTGCTTATATTTACCAGTCATCCCTGTTAAAAACAGAGGAAGAAAACTATGGCGGGTATACCCGCCATCAAAGATTCCGATAATGAAAGTCTTTTTAGCGAAAATCAGTCGGGCGTCAGCGTGATTCTGCGTCGGATTAAGGCAACTTGCCATTGCCATCAATAATTAAAAACACCAATGGAACCGATGACAAACGTCGCCGAAAAAAGCCTGGCAGAACAGGCCTATCATCGCATTGAAGAGATGATCGTAACCTTGCAGTTGCCCCCGGGAGAGGTGTTTTCCGAAGCCGAGTTGAGTAAAAAAATCGAGATTGGGCGCACCCCGCTGCGGGAGGCCTTGCAGCGTCTTTCGGCGGACCGATTGGTCAAAGCGATGCCGCGCCGGGGAATGATTGTTACTGAGATCAACATTGGCGAGCAGTTAAAGCTGCTGGAAACCCGGCGGGTGCTGGATGAATTGATGGCCTCCCGGGCGGCCCGGAGAGCGACGCCGGATCAGCGGCAAAAATTGCGGGAGTGTGCGCAGTCGATGACCGCTGCCGCCCAACAGCAGGATATGCAGGAGTTTATGCGCCTCGATTACCAGTTCGACCTGATTCTGGAA
>JAJRYW010000284.1 GCA_024275555.1 Calditrichota bacterium
ACTCCTACAGGCTTTCCTGCTCGTTCCAAGCTCCGGCTTGGAACGCACTTTTCTCTTGAAGCTCCGCTTCAGCGTCAAAATTGTTAGGGGTATAAGCTCACTGTCAAGCTGAAGCTTGACACTCCTGCAGGTTCCTCCTCATTCCGGGCTCCGGCAAGATCAGAAGCTCACTGTCAAGCTGAAGCTTGACACTCCTACTGCCGACCTCCTACCGCTAACGAACGAGAGTGAACAAAGTCCGGTTAATCCCGTCAAAAAAACATCTTAATCCGCTTACTTCAACTGCTCCGGATTGAGCCCCTGAAGCTCATCCGGCACGAATAGGCCGTCTTTGCGGATCAGTTGGCCGTCAAAGTAGATTTCACCGCCGCCTAATTCGGGAGTCTGGCGCATCACCATATCCCAGTGCACATTGGATTTGTTGCCGTTGTCGGCGTCATCGTAAGCCTGGCCGGGGGTAAAGTGGAAGGAGCCGGCCATCTTCTCATCAAAAAGAATGTCCAGCATGGGATTGACCACGTACGGATTAAATCCCAGGGCAAACTCTCCCACGTAGCGGGCCCCCTCGTCGGTGTCGAGGATTTCGTTGAGCTTTTCGGTTTTATCGGCCCGCGCTTCGACGATCTTGCCATTTTCAAAACGGAGATAGATATCGCTGAAGGTAACCCCCTGGTAAATGGTGGGGGTGTTGTAAGTGATTTCACCGTTCACCGAATCCCGCACCGGGGCGGTAAACACTTCGCCGTCGGGGATGTTGTGGGTCCCGGAACAGCCGATCACCGGGATTCCTTTAATGGAAAAGCGCAGGTCGGTTCCCGGTCCGGTAATGTGCACCCGGTCGGTCTGCTCCATCAGCTTTACCAGCGGCTGCATGGCCCGCTCCATTTTTTCATAATCCATGGTGCAGACATTAAAGAAAAATTCTTCGAAGGCTTCGGTGCTCTTACCGGCCTGCTGGGCGAAGGAAGGCGAGGGATAGCGCAACACCACCCAACGGGTATTATTGACCCGCTCCTCAAAATGCACCGGCTTGAGGATCAGGTCCTGGTAGAGACGCATTTGCTCGCCGGGCACATCGGAGAGCTCGTTAACATTATCCCCGCCGCGCACCCCGATGTAGGCGTCCATGCGTTTCATCCAGTTCAATTCCATCTCGCCAATCAACTCCAACTGTTCTTTGGTTGCATTGATGAGCAGGGTGCGGTTGATGCGGTTGTTCTTGATCCACAGGTAGGGGTTTGCCCCGGCGGCCCGGGCGGTTTCGATCAAGGCGATGGAAATCTCTTCCGGGACGCTAATGGCTTCGATGAGCACATTCTCGCCTTTCTGCAATTTGGTGGAATGATGAACCAGCACTTCGGCTAACTTTTCGACGCGGGGATCTTTCATAGCAACTCCTATTCGGTTTGATCGGTTTTGGGGGGACGGCCGTTGTGGTAGCCGTTCCGCTGGATTTTTGCCTGTAATTCAAAGCGGCCGACAATTTCCTCCTGCCGGGCAATCAGGTATTCCAGGCGGCTCCCGGTTTCGGTCATCTCAATCAGTTTTTGACGCGCCTCTTTGGGCAGATCGGCGTAAAAGGCGAAGACAAAGGAGAACAATTCCGGCTCCATTTCCCGGAAATGGTCTTCCGGAAAGGGTTGATCGGCCAGGCGGAACACCTGGGCGATGATCTCCAGGGCCGCTTTTTTCAGCGTCTCAAACCGGGCTTGATCCAGCACGGCTTCATCAAAATATTCCTGCACCCGGGCTTCCAGGTAGGATTTCTGCTCCAGCAGGTCGTCAATCCGGAAGCGCTGTTCTCCTTCACATAAAACATCCATGCGGCCGTCGGGGTATTCCCGGATCACTTTCAGGATACGCGCGGTGCAGCCGATGTCGCGCAACCCCTGGTCATCCGCAAAGACGATTCCGAAAGGCTGCTCACTCTCCAGGCAAAACCGGGTCAGTTCCCGGTAGCGCTCCTCAAAAATATGCAGGGGCAAGGGACTGCCGGGCAACAGCACCACGTTGAGAGGAAACAGCGGTATAATTGACATTGTGGGCATAACATTCCCACGGCGATAATACGGCGCCGGTTATTTCATTCGCTTATGAATTAGCGGTTTCGACCGTGTACCCGGCATTTTTGATGGCCGAAATAACCCGGTCCGGGGCCGCCTCGCCCACAATTTCCACCTTTTTCGATTCCAGGTCAACCGAGACTTCTTGCACACCTTCAACTGCCGTTACTGCATTTTCGATACTTTTTTTGCAGTGCCCGCAGGTCATATCCGGCACGGTCAGCAACAATCCTTTTCCAGACATTTCTACTTTCTCCTTTATTAAATAGGGACGCAGGATAAAAATTCCCAGGATTACAGCCGAAGCAATTTTGAGCCACTCGGGCAGCATCTCCATCTGTCCGCCAACCAGCCGCAGATCGTTTCCGGAGAGCGCCCAGATATAATCGGTCAGCGCACCAAATAATACGCCGCTGATCAGGATGGTTCCCAGGTAGAGCGCCAGAGCTTTTTTGCCGATTTTTCCGCCGACAAACGAGAGGGTGGCCGTGTTGGTGGCCGGGCCGGCAAACAGGAAAATAAACCCGGCCCCGGGAGACATCCCTTTCAGGATCAGCGAGGCGGCTATGGGAATCGACCCGGTGGCGCAGACATACATGGGAATGCCGATCAGGAGCATGAGTGGGTAAGCCAGCCAGGGGTTGCCCAGGTATTGCTCCACCAGGCTGGTGGGCACAAAGTAACTGATGACCCCGCCCACAACAATCCCGATAATCAGCCACCTGGCTACATCGGCAACCAGTTCCAGAAAAGCGTATTCAAAAATCCGGCGTATTTTTACGCCGATTCCCCCGGTTTCTTTGGCGGGAGGCGCCTGCGGCACACAGGCGATTTCATCCGGTTCATCCTCCATCACAGCATTGGCCAGCACGCCGGTAAACAATCCGTTAAAAAGCGCCGCGACCGGCCGCATGATGGCTAACAACGGCCCCAGCAACGAATAGGTCGCCAGTATCGAATCCACACCGGTTGTCGGGGTGGAAATCAGGAATGAGAGGATGGGACCTTTGGTTGCCCCCTGTTTCTCTAAATGCGCCGCCACGGGAATCACCCCGCAGGAACAGAGCGGCAGGGGAATCCCGAACAAGGAGGCTTTTAACACCGAACTGAATTTATTGTGG
>JAJRYW010000285.1 GCA_024275555.1 Calditrichota bacterium
AGATTACGGGGATCTGTATTACCTGGATAAAAAGGCTGTGGCAGCCCTGGAGCGGATGGGCGAAAAAAGCGCCGAAAATCTTTTGGCCGGCATTGAAATGAGCAAGCAGTGCCCCCTCTCCCGGCTGATCTTCGGATTGGGGATTCGTTATGTCGGAGAAGGCGCCGCAAAATTGTTGGCCAATCATTTTCATTCCATCGATGCGCTGGCCAGCGCCTCGGCTGAAGAGATCCTGGAAACGCCCGGGATCGGAGAAAAAACCGCCGAAAGCATCCGGGAGTTCTTTCGCCGGCCGGAAAACATTGCCGTGCTGGACAAACTGCGCCGGGCCGGAATGCCGTTTGAGGAGCGCCCGGCAGAGGAGCGCCGTTTGCATGACCAGCGCTTTGTTGGAAAAACATTTGTATTTACCGGCGCATTGGCGCAGTTCACCAGGGATGAGGCCGCGGAGTTAGTGGAACAGCGGGGCGGAAAAGTTGTCAAATCCGTGAGTAAAAAGACAGACTATGTGGTGGTCGGGGAAGACCCGGGCTCCAAATATCGCAAAGCCCGGGAGTTGGGAATAACCGTGCTGAGCGAAGACGAGTTTTTGCGCATGATCAAATCCTGATATTGTAAGTTCACTTACGGTTGAATCCCGGTTGTCAGCCCACCTTAGAGCACAGCAACGGCTAAAGTAGTTTTTTCCGGCCAATTAACCTGTCCGGGGAAAGCCGATTAATGTACGGGCCGTTTAAGCGTTTTTTAATGAAGGAGAATCTATGCGATATCATAAAGGTATTTGGGGCGGCTTGCTGGTCCTGTTCCTGCTGGCCGGCTGCAGCAGCGCCACCGATCCTGCGGCGAACAACAGCAACAACGGTTCCAACGGCGGAAATAGCGGAGACGGTCCGTTTATCATCACCGACCGCACCGGCAAGCGCTGGGATGTTACTCACGCGGTAAAACGCTATAATTTTGAGGCGGATAAATTTCAGTTCGGCCTGGGGCCCAATGCCATCCCGCCCATCGAGGAGCCTCGTTTCTTTTCGCCGGAAGACCCTGGCTGGCCGGGACCGGAGCAAACCTTTATCGTAATCGGAGCGAATATTAATGGGCATACCCGCGCTTACCCCACCACCATCCTGAAAAGCTTTGAAGTGGTTGATGACCAATTCGGAGAAGACTACCTTGCCGTAACCTATTGACCGCTGATACAATTGGCTGCCGTGTACAGCCGGGAAATTGACGGAGAAATTTTAACGCTTGCCGCCAGCGGGTGGACCTACCGGAACACTTTTGTGTTATACGATTTTGAAACGGAAACTCTCTGGTATCACTTAAACGGAACCGATGGACTCACCGGGATTGCCGGTACTTATGCCGATAGCGTGCTGTCTGAATATCCCTCCCTGTTTACCCGCTGGTCTACCTGGCTGGTGGACAATCCAACTTCTAAGTTTCTGAGACAAGATTAGATACGATCTTTTATTCCTAAAAGCCGGGAAATTTACCCGGCTTTTGGGAAACCCCGGAAACCCCCTTCCGCCTAACAATCGCAAATATCGCTTTTAAAATGTGCCCTGTTTGACTAAAATAGGTCAACTTTTTAAAACTTAAAATAAATACGGAGGTCGTGTTTCTATGATTTCAGTTTCCATATATAAATTTATTCATATGCTGGGTATTATTTCGGTCTTTATGTCGCTGGGCGGGTTAACCATGCATATGATCAACAATGGCGTGAAAGATCATAACTGGCGGAAACAGCTTGGCATTACCCACGGGGTTGGCCTGGCGCTGATTCTGTTAGGCGGTTTCGGAATGCTGGCGCGGAAGAACATTGCTTTTACGGAAGGATGGGTGTTAACAAAGGTGCTGATCTGGTTTGTGATTGCCGGATTGTTTGCCATGGTGCTGCGCAAACCCTCCATAAGTCGGGCAATGTGGTCTCTTTTTATTTTACTGGGAGTGCTTGCCGCCTACATGGCTATTTTTAAACCGTTCTAAATACCGGACGCACTGATGAGCAACATGCTCGAATCAAGCTCACTTGTCGGGGTGCTGTATTTAGTCAGCACCCCGATAGGAAATTTGGAAGACATTACCTTGCGGGCCATCCGTATCCTCTCGGAAGTAGACGCCATCCTGGCCGAAGACACCCGCATCACCCGCCGTTTGCTGGATCATTACCAGATAAAAACCCGCATGATGAGTTATCATGCCCACAACGAAAGCGGGCGGATTCCCCAGGTGATCGAGATGCTCAAAGGGGGGCAATCCCTGGCGCTGGTGAGCGACGCCGGCACCCCGCTAATTTCCGATCCGGGCCTGCGCCTGGTGCAAAAGGCCATTTGCGAGAAAATAACCATTACGCCGGCGCCGGGGCCATCGGCGTTGCTGGCGGCTATCGTGGCTTCGGGACTTCCCACAAACCGTTTCGTCTTCGAAGGATTTTTGCCCAAAAAAAAGGGCCGGCAAACCAAACTCAAGTTTTTAGCCGAAGAACCGGGAACCATCGTGATTTATGAGTCCGCCCGGCGAATTCAAAAAACTATAGAAGATATTGTGAAACATTTGGGAAATCGTTATATTGTGGTTTCGCGCGAATTGACAAAGCGCTATGAGGAAGTGTTGAGAGGAGAGGCTGTAGAGCTTCTGGAGATACTAGCAAATCGGCAATTAAAAGGGGAAGTAGTGCTGTTGATTGCCGGCGCCGATTTTAAACCGTTTCTACTTTGATTGTGAGTTGTTTAAATGAACCAAAAGGGATTTACGATTATACCAGCTTCGGTACGGACCTGGTTTACCGAGGCGATTGATCGCCCCATAGATTTCTTTATCAACCTGAATATCCACCCCAATTTTTTTACCATCCTCGGATTAATAGCCTCGCTCATCGGAGCGTTTTTTTATGCTTCCGGCAGCCTGCGGATCGGGGGAGTTTTTATTCTGTTAGGCGGAATTTGCGACACCTTTGACGGCAAAATTGCCCGGAAAACCGGGAGCGCCTCCAGTTTTGGGGCGGTTTTTGACTCTTCCCTGGATCGCTACGCCGAATTTTTTATGTTTTTTGGAATCGGGTATTACATGATTATACATCCCGACGGCTTAGCGAAGATTATGTTGGCCGTCGTCTTCATGGCTTTGCTCGGTTCGATTATGGTCAGCTATGTGCGGGCCCGCGCAGAAGGCGCCGGAATCGACTGCAAAGTCGGCATTATGCAGCGCGCCGACCGGATTGTGCTGATTGCCGCCGGATCACTCATCCATGAGTATGCACTCTTTGCGGTTCTGTGGATTGTGGCGATTTTTGCCAACATCACCGCCGTGCACCGGATGTATCATGTCTGGCGTTCCGACCGGGATGCCGTAGATAACGAAAATTTGGATGAATCACTGGGTGTTTAATTAAAGACTTCCAGAAGATAAAAGGAGCCTATGATGGAAAACCAACCTAAAGTAAACATTGCTCCTGCCGAAGGGCGGTTGGGCATTTTAACCCCGGGAATGGGCGCCGTCGCGACCACATTCATGGCCGGAGTTATTGCAACTCGTAAAGGGATCGGACTCCCGATCGGATCGCTGACCCAAATGGGGACGATTCGCCTGGGTAAACGAACCGAACATCGCACCCCCCTGATCAAAGACTTTGTCCCCCTGGTGGATTTGGAAAATATCTATTTTGGCGGGTGGGACATTTTTAAGGACGACGCCTACCAGTCGGCTATGAATTGCGGTGTGTTGGAGAAAGAACTGCTCAACCAGATTAAACCGGAACTGGAAGCAATTAAGCCCTGGAAAGGCGTGTTTAACAAAGACTACGTCAAAAAGCTGGACGGCGACTATATCAAAACCGGCGGCAGCAAATGGGATTACGCCCAGATGGTCATGGAAGATATTCAACAATTTATGGATACAAATAAAATAGACCGGGTGGTTATCGTCTGGTGCGGCAGCACCGAAATTTACCTGAAACCGGAAGCGGTTCACCAGGATATTAAAAGTTTCGAAAAGGGACTCAAAGAAGATCATCCCGCCATTGCCCCGAGCATGATCTATGCCTACGCGGCGCTGAAAATGGGGATTCCTTTTGCCAACGGCGCCCCCAATTTAACCGTGGACATCCCGGCTTTTTATGAACTGGCCAAAGAGACCAAGACCCCCCTGGCCGGCAAAGATTTTAAAACCGGCCAGACGCTGATGAAAACCATCCTGGCCCCGGGATTAAAAGCACGTTTGCTGGGCCTTGCCGGATGGTTCTCGACCAACATTCTCGGCAACCGCGACGGAGAAGTGCTCGACGATCCGGAGTCTTTCAAAACCAAGGAAGAGAGCAAACTCTCGGTGCTGGAGCAAATCCTGCAGCCGGAGTTGTACCCGGACCTTTATAAAGATTTTTATCATAAAGTGCGCATCAACTATTATCCTCCCCGTGGAGACAACAAAGAAGGGTGGGATAACGTCGATATCTTTGGCTGGCTGGGTTATCCGATGCAGATTAAGATCGATTTTCTCTGCCGGGATAGCATCCTTGCCGCGCCGATTGTGCTGGACCTGGCCCTGTTTATGGACCTGGCCAAGCGCTGCGAATTTCACGGCATCCAGGAATGGCTCTCTTTTTACTTTAAAAGCCCCACCACCCCCCCCGGACTCTATCCGGAACATGATCTCTTCATCCAGCATATGAAATTGAAAAACACACTTCGTTATATCAAGGGTGAGGAACAAATTACTCACTTGGGTGCTGATTACTACGAATTCTATCGCTAATTACTCTAATCTTTTCTAACGGCAGAGGGGCGTATACGCCCCTCTGCCGTTCAGGATGTGTAAAGCGTTCGAAAACAGCATACATTGTTGTTTGGTATTCCTGGAATTCGGCTTAAGCATAGGTGATCAAGATTGTCGTCCTCGAAAAAAAAATCTCCTCTCAAGGATGTCCTCAGAACGTCTCTTCCCGCCGTCGTTGATCTTTCTTCCCAGACGATTGCCTGGTTGATTGAGGCCATCTTTATCGGTCACCTTTCCGCAGCGGCGTTGGCCGGGGTCGGCTTTGCTTTGCAGGTGGTCATCCTGACCTTTACCGTTCTGCTAACCTTTGTGGTCGGCGCCTCCATTATTATTGTGCGTTACCTGGGCAATAAAGACACCTGGAGCGCCAATCATATCCTGGCCCAGGCGCTTATTATGGGCACCATTCTCTCCTTTTTTATTGCCGTGATCTGGTATTTTGGCGGCACCCAGATTTTTGCCATTATCAAAGAAGAGGAGCCTAACGCCAGCATTTACGGGGTGCAATATTTGCAAACCATCTCCTACTTCGGCCCGATTATCATCCTCAATTTTATTGCCCTGGGGATTATGCGCATGGTCGGCGACACCATGATTACCATGAAGGTCAACCTTTTTGCCAACGCCCTGCATCTCTCGCTAGACCCGCTATTAATCTTCGGCTTGTGGGGATTTCCCCGGCTGGAAGCCCAGGGAGCGGCGATTTCGGTCGGTATTGCCCATACGGCCGCCTTTTTTCTCACGCTTTATTACCTGCGCAGCCGAAAAGCCTCGCTCTTTCTTTCCTTCCGGGAATACACCAACCCCAATTTCGAGACATTTAAGCGGCTCTTTAAACTGGGAATACCCACCACGGTGGAACAGTTGGTCTGGGCCGCCGGTCAGTTAGTGCTTAGCTTCTACGCCGGCCTGCTGGGGATTGTGGTCTTAGCGGCGCACCAGGTGTTTGTGCGGATACAATCCGTGTTGACCATGGCCTTCCACGGTTTTGGTTTGGCCTCCATGACCCTGGTGGGCAAAAATATCGGCGCCGATGAGGAGCACCAGGCCCTGGCCGCCGGAAGAGTCGCCGGCCGGGTCGCCCTGGTAACCTCGGCAATTACCAGCATCATACTGATCATCTTTCAGGATGTCTGGATGCATATTTTTACCTCGAACCAGGAAGTCATCGACTATGGCACCAAGGTTGTCCTGGTGTTGGCCATTGTACAAATTCCCAAGGCGGTAAACATCGTTTTTACCGGCAACCTTCGCGGCGGGGCGGATTTGAACTGGCTGATGTGGCTGGCCATCTCCAGCGTGCTGATTTTCGAAGTAACCGGCGCCTACTTCCTTTCCATTGTGGCTCAATTTTCCCTGGCCGGCCTGTGGGTGGTGCAAGGCGTCGATGAGAGTTGCCGCCTGGCCTTGAATTACTGGCGCTTCCGTCAGAAAAAGTGGAGAATGAAAAACATTGTTTAACCCAAACCATCCGACTTTATGAAGCTATATCCGAATTTTATCTCTTTTGAGGGGATCGACTTTTGCGGGAAAACCACCCAGATCAAGCTGCTGATCGAGCGGCTGGAGCGGCTGGAGCAATCCGTGCATGTGGTGCGGGAGCCCGGCGGTACGGCCATCTCGGAAAAAATACGGGAAATTCTGCTCAATGTGGCCCATGCGGAGATGCATCCCAAAACGGAAATTCTGCTCTATTCCGCGGCCCGGGCCCAGTTGGTGCACCAGGAAATTATCCCCTTGTTAGAACAAAAGCGCCTGGTTATTGCCGACCGTTTTTTCGATTCGACCACCGCCTACCAGGGCTACGGCCGGGGCCTGGATTTGCAATTTATCAACCAGTTAAATCGTTTTGCCGCCTCGGAGCTGGTTCCCTGTCGCACCTTCCTTATTGATGTGACTCCCGAGACGGCCCTGGAACGGCGAAAAGCCTCCGGGCGGAGCGATGATCGCCTGGAACGGGAACATATTTCCTTTTACCAAACCATCCGGGAAGGTTTTTTGAAATTAGCCGCCCAACACCCGCAGCGGTTCCTGGTGATTCCCGGCGAGGATTCCATCGAGGCCATCCACGAGCAGGTTTGGTCCCAATTGCAAAAAATCTGGCCGATTGGTTCGTAGCCTCAGACAGGCGCCCGAACATCAGTGGATCTTGTGCAGAAGATAAACTCTTACCGAAAATTACCGACTTTTATACATAGCAGTCCAATCCATTTGGTATGATTCACCGGAAACCTTTAGGATGAAAGAGTGCTATAAAAATAAAGTGTCTAACAGGAGGTTCTTCGATGGCGTCGCGCAGTAGACTGGCAACCTGGCTGGCCGTAGCTATGGTTTTTATATCCATCGGCTGGTTTTATAGCAATTCCATGGCCAATGATAACGAGGCCGCCTACTATAAAATAGATAAAGGTCTGTTTTATCTGAAAGAAGTGTTCGAAACCGTATCCAGAAATTATGTGGATGAACTGGACGCCGAGAAGCTCAGCAAATCAGCCATCAATGGGATGCTGAAGTCTTTTGATCCTTATACCGTCTTTTTTGAAGACCCCGGCTCCCAGCAGATGCGTATGATTACCCGGGGAAAATACGGCGGCGTGGGCATGGAAATCGGCATCCAGGAAGACCAGATCACGGTAATTACTCCCATGGAAGGCAGCCCGGCCAAGCGAGCCGGCATTTTGCCCGGGGATGTGATCATCAGTATTGAGGGAACGCCTGCCTCGGAAATCGATTTGGAAAAAGCCTCCCGGATTTTGCGGGGTAAAGTAGGAACACCCGTCAAAATTACGCTCCGGCGGCCCGGCCTGGAGACCCCCATCGAACTGGAACTGGTCCGGGAAGAGATTGTGCTGAAAGACGTTGCCTACGCCGGCTTTTTAGAGCCCGGCGTCGCCTATTTCCGTCTCTCCGCATTCTCCGATAAAGCCGCCCGGGAGATGAAAGAAGCCATCAGGGAGCTGCAGGCGCAGCAGGAGATAAAACGGGTCATGCTCGATTTGCGCGGCAACCCCGGCGGCCTTCTGACCTCGGCGGTAGAAATCGCCAATATCTTTTTGCCCCCCGGCGAGTTGGTTGTCTCCACCCACGGCGCTCATGAGTCGGAAAGCAAATTCTACACCCGCGAAAAACCGCTCTTGCCCACTCAGCCTTTGGTGGTGCTGGTAGACCGTTCCAGCGCCAGCGCCGCCGAAATTGTCGCCGGCGCTATTCAGGACCTGGACCGGGGAGTGCTGGTGGGAACCGCTACCTTTGGCAAAGGATTGGTGCAAAAAGTCTATCCCATCGATAAAATCTCCCAGGCATACCTGAAAATTACCACCGCAAAATATTACATCCCTTCCGGCCGCTGTATCCAAAAAGAAGATTACAAAAAAGACCAAAGCGTTTTTGTCGATCGCTCCGACAGCATGGAGTATAATCAGCAGGTCAATTATTACACCCGCAACGGCCGGATTGTGCACGGCGGCGGCGGCGTAAAACCGGATGTGAAAGTGGACGAAGCGGAAATGGACCGTTTCCTGCGGTTTTTATGGGCGCGGGGATTGTTCTTCCAGTTTACGGTCGACTACCTGACCCGCCATTCGGATATGCGGGATGTGCAAACGCTGGTCAACGCACCCGGGCTGTTAAAAGATTTCCAGGATTTTGTCGATAAAACCCACCTGGATTTTCAGCTTGAGGGGGAGAAAGAGTTAAGCAACTTTATCTCGGTCGCCAAAAAGAATCGCTACGATTCCGATATACAAGATTTAGTAGAAGCGGCATTGCAAAAACTTCGTAAGGAAAAACAGCGTCAGCTTGAACTGCACCGGGCCCGTATACGGGAATTGCTGGCGGAAGAGTTTGCCGAAAAATTAGGAGGCGTCCAGGCCCGGATTCGCTCCGAGTTGGAAAGCGATGAAGCGGTTGCCCGGGCGGTAAAGGTGCTGCAAAACCTGCCCCAGTACCAGGAAATTTTGGCCATCAATAATTGATAGCGTCCCCGGAACCCGTGTAAGCCCGGCCGCCGGTCTCGTCGGGCTTTTTTGTCCCCGCCGGTCTAAATCCCCACTTTCCGAACCTGTTGATTTCCCACCCGAAAATACGTATTATTATGCTTTTCCAAAGCGAGGCAGGAGAATCTTGAACGTTCTTATTACCCGGCTTATTTCCCAAATCGGCATCGACCTTCTCAAAGCTCGCCATACGGTCGATCTGAACCCGGAGCAGAAGACACTCCCCCGGGATGAGTTGAAAAAACGGATTCAAGATGCGGATGCGGTGTTATGCCTGCTTACCGACCGGATCGACCAGGAGATTATAGACGCCGCGCCCCGCCTGAAAATTATTTCCAACCACGCCGTCGGCTATGACAATGTCGATGTAGAATATGCCGCGCGGAGAGGGATTGCGGTAACCAATACCCCCGGGGTGCT
>JAJRYW010000286.1 GCA_024275555.1 Calditrichota bacterium
GGCGGCGGGCATGCCGGAATTGAGGCCGCCCTGGCCGTTGCGAGATTAGGCTTTTCCACTGCAATGGTAACCCTGAATCCCGCCACAATCGGCAAGATGTCCTGTAATCCGGCCATCGGGGGGTTGGCAAAAGGACATTTGGTGCGCGAAATTGACGCACTCGGCGGCGAAATGGCCAAACTCATTGACGCCACCGGAATCCATTTTAAAATTTTAAACAAGTCCAAGGGGCCTGCCGTATGGTCGCCAAGGGCGCAGGCAGATCGCCTTGCCTATATGCAACGCGCCCGGGAAATCATCCAAAACGCGCCCAACCTGCACATTATCTCCGGCTCGGTCACCGGCCTTAAGGTTAAAAAGAACTCCCTGGCGGGGGTTGTTATTGACAACAACAATACAGTAGAGTGCCGCGCGGCAATTCTTACCTGCGGCACTTTTTTGAATGGAAAAATTCATATTGGCTTAAATAATTTTCAAAGCGGGAGAGCCGGAGAAAAAGCAGCTATCGGCTTAACCGAAAACCTCGCCAGGCTGGGGTTTAAAACGGGGCGCCTCAAAACCGGAACACCCCCACGAGTCCACATTGACAGCATTAATTTCAGCAAAACCGAGCCTCAGCACCCCGACAATCCCCCGGTTCCGTTTTCCTTTCAAACACCACAAATTGAACGAGATCAAATCCTTTGCTATATCACCTACACCAACAAAGACACCCACCTTCTTCTGGAAAGCGGCCTGGATCGCTCACCCATTTATACGGGAACAATTCAGGGTCTCGGGCCGCGGTATTGCCCCTCTATTGAGGACAAAATTGTTCGCTTTGCCGACAAGGAACACCACCAAATATTTTTAGAGCCGGAGGGTTACAATAATCCCGAGGTATATGTAAACGGGTTTTCTACCAGCCTCCCCGCGGACATCCAGGAAAAAGCGATTCGCACTGTCCCCGGCTTAGAGAGGGCCCAAATACTTCGCCTTGGCTATGCTGTTGAGTATGACTTTTTTCCCTCCTACCAACTCAACAACACCCTTGAAACGAAGCTGGTTGAGAACTTGTACTTTGCCGGTCAAATAAATGGAACTTCGGGCTACGAGGAGGCCGCCGCGCAGGGATTAATCGCCGGCATAAACGCGGTCCTAAAACTCAAAGGCGAGTCGCCGCTTGTTCTGGATCGCGCGGAAGCGTACATCGGCGTATTAATTGACGACCTCATCAACAAAACCATCCTGGAACCCTATCGCATGTTTACTTCCCGCGCCGAATTCCGGCTGCTGCTGCGACACGACAACGCCGACCTGCGCCTCATGGAAAAGGGGCGACGCGCAGGCTTAATTAGCAGCGCCATCCACGATAAAATGCGAGAGAGACGGGAATCCATTAAACGCCTGGAGAAGGCGGTTCATTCAAAATCCATTTCCCCGGAAGATTTCAACAACATTGTCCATTCACCGAACAGCTCCCCCATCAACCAGCCCACACCCGCGGCAAAGCTCCTGAAAAGACCGGAGGTGCGGCTTGAACAACTCCTTCCGCTGCTTGGCGAGACAGAAGCCGCCCACCCCAATGAAATTGCCGAGGTGGAATTTCGAATTAAATATGATGGATTTTTAAAGCGGCAGCAGGAACTGGTAGACAAATACGAGCGATCCGAACATACCGTGATTCCGGAAAATATCGATTACGACAAAATATCATCTCTCTCAGCAGAGGGGCGAGAAAAGCTCAAGCAAATCCGCCCGCGTTCGCTGGGCCAGGCCGGCCGGATTTCCGGTGTACGGCAAAGCGATCTGGCCATCGTGATGGTATATATTGAACGGCTCAGAAGGCAGCGCGGTGGTGTTTCACGTGAAACAGTGGGATGACGCTCACTTCGAATGCTTTTCAACTTTCCAGACAGAATCTACAAAATATCTGTTTTCATCATAAAACTGGTCGACAATCCGGAAGCCGGTTGCCCTGGCCAATTGCTCGATGTCCGTGTCCAAATATTTGTAGGAATATTCTGTGTGAATGGGCTCCCAGGGCAGGAAGGAAAAGGATTGACCCAGTTCGTTGACGTGAACAACCTGGGCCTCCAGGCTCACCAGGTAACTTTCAATTGCCCCGGAAAAAACATTGTAAGTGCTAAAAAAACGAAAATTGTTGGTTTCAAAATCGGCCTGCAGCTCCCGGTTGATGCGCCGGAGCAGGTTTAAATTAAACTCTGCCGTTACCCCGCTCTTATCATTATATGCATGAAGCATCAGGTCGATATCTTTCTTCAGGTCAAAGCCGATAATCAGGAAATCCCCATCTTCAAGAGTATTCCACAAGCTTTTCAAGAAAGCTCTCGCTTGCGGTTTATGGAAGTTCCCCAGGTTTGAACCCAGAAAGAGAACGACATTTCTACCGCCTTTCATCTGCGACAACCACTTCAGACCGTCAAAGTATTCCGCTACAAGTCCATTGATCTTTAAAGAACTATATGTTTTCTGAAAAGAGTCAACCAGGTTTTTCATGGCCGCCTCAGATATATCGATGGGAATGTAGGTGAAGGGCTGCCCGCGATGTAGAAAATGTTCAATCAATATCTTTGTCTTCAGACCATCGCCCGCCCCCAGTTCAATAAGCTTAAACGGCTCACCGGACAAAAGGTCTGCAATCTGAGACTGATAGCGAGAGAGTATTTGAAATTCACATTTGGTAAGATAATACTCCTCTAATTTCATGATTTTCTGAAAAAGTTGTGATCCTCTTTCATCATAAAAGTATTTAGAGGGAAGCATTTTGGGGTGCTCTCCCAATCCGATTAGCACATCTAAAGCAAGCGCTTGCTTTGCCGTATTAATTTTGTGTAAATCGCCCGGGCTAAGTACTGTATATTTTGACTTCATTATGCTACCTTCCAATGTTCTTGTGAAGAATGGGCTTGTTTGAAAAAGAGGATAAATATGGTAGCAATCCACGACTCGAACAAACCCCCTTTATAAAGTAGAAATTTTTTTAATTCCGGCAATGGGCCTCAGGGGCTTTGGGGGTCTTAATCAACTCCCGGCCGGGATTGTCGATTAGCCCAATCGAGGGCACCCCGGTCAAGGGAGGTGCACAAAAACATTTAGCGCCCCTATTTCGCCGCATCACAGAAGAGGAATATAGCTAAATAAAAATAGGTGCTTTTTGTCCTATTTATTAATATATTGTCGCCTTGTGAAAAATAATCCAAACTCGTGTGCTAATGTCGTTCGATTTAAGCGCCATTTTTCTAATAGGTTTTCTTAGCAGCTTCGGTCATTGCATTGGAATGTGTGGCGGATTTGTAATGGGCTATACACTTAAGCTAAACCAGGCCGGCTTATACAATAGGGCCTCTGTTCTTCCCCACATTCTTTATAATTTCGGTCGCATTACCACCTATTCGCTAATGGGCCTGCTCTTTGGAGCGATTGGTGAAACTCTTTCTGTAAATCAAAGCCTTCGGGGGTTTCAAGGAGGGTTGCAGTTTTTTGCCGGCGTGATCATGATTTGGATGGCCTTGGATTTGGGCGGATGGATTCCAAGCCTTTCCGGCAATTATTTTCCGGGCTATCGATCCTTTAAAAAATTAACCGGCAGTCTTTTGCAGCGACTGAATACGAAAAACATCTTCTTGCTTGGCCTTGTTTTGGGATTCATTCCCTGTGGTCTGGTTTACGCTGCCGGTGCAAAGGCGGCGTCTTCCCAGGGAGCTTTTACCGGAATGCTTATTATGTTTGTCTTTGGGCTGGGCACTCTTCCGGCTTTACTGACAATCGGCGTAGGCGCCAATTACATCGGAGTAAAAACACGGCAACTGCTATTTCGGGCCGCAACAGTGCTGGTGATGATTTTGGGAATCATGACCCTTTACAGGGGTTATTATACACTTACAGATCATGCACTATTTTATTCCGGCTTACATAATTTCATTTGTCATCCTTAGATGATGACGAATCATTTTATATATGATAAGATTTTTTAAAGAAATAACGAGTATTATTGCCGGATAAAAAAATCCGACTTATTATAACTAATATTTCACACTCTTTGAGTATTTGATCATAAATCCCGAATTTTTTTGTCGAACAAAATATTTAAGCGTAAATGCCAACCTTAGATATCAACAACTCTGCTCAGACAAAAGAGCAAGCTGCCGTTGAACCACAATGTTACCATTGCGGCCTGCCCTGTGACGATCCCTCCATTCACCTGGGGGACAAATATTTCTGCTGTCGGGGGTGCCTGGTCGTATATGAACTCCTCTCTGAGAACGGCCTTTGTCAATATTATAGCCTGAATGATACTCCCGGCATCACCCCAACGGAATCCGGGTATGATGTTAAATATGCCTATTTAGACGACGAATCCATTCTTCGTGAATTACTCAACTTTACAGATGGCAAAACTGCCCGGGCAACCTTTTACGTTCCTCAAATGCATTGTAGCTCCTGTATCTGGCTGCTGGAAAATCTGCACAAAATAAACTCCGATATTATTTCTTCCCGGGTGGACTTTCTTCGCAAAGAGATCAGCATCAACTTTAAAATTGAACACCTCACTCTGAAAAAATTGGTGGAGTTGCTGGCCTCTCTTGGATATGAGCCGGATTTCCAAACCGACATAAAGAGCAATCAAAGCGCTTCCAAACAAATGCGCTCTCTCTATTTAAAATTAGGAGTGGCCGGGTTTGCTTTTGGGAATATCATGCTGTTGAGTTTTCCCGAATATCTTTCCGGTGGAAATTTGGACCCGGTGTTTAAGCAGTTTTTTGGATTCATCAATATCCTGCTGGCGCTGCCTGTTTTTTTATATAGCAGCAGCGATTATTTCACCTCGGCCTGGAAAGCACTTCGACATAAAAACATCAACATCGATCTTCCCATCTCACTGGGGATCATAACCCTCTTTACCAGAAGCCTGTGGGAAATCTTCAGCGGCAACGGGGCCGGCTATATGGACTCTTTTGTCGCTTTGGTATTTCTCCTTTTAATTGGACGGCTTTTTCAGCAGAAAACCTACGAGACGCTTTCTTTCGACCGAGACTATAAATCCTTTTTTCCCATTTCGGTGGTAAAAAGGATCGGGCGGGAGGAGACCTCCATCCCGCTGAACAAACTGCAGGTTGGCGACCGGATTGTGGTGCGAAACCAGGAACTGATTCCTGCCGATTCGATATTAATTTCCGGCCCGGCTGAAATCGACTACAGCTTTGTTACCGGCGAGGCCTATCCGGTGCATAAAAAAACCGGGGATTTAATCTACGCCGGCGGTCGCCAGGCCGGGCCCACAATCGAACTCGATGTCATCAAGCCGGTTTCACAAAGCTACCTTACCCAGTTATGGAATAATGAAGCTTTTAATAGGCGGAATGAAAGCCGTATCGATACCATGATTAATCGTATCAGCAAATACTTCACCCTGGCAGTGATCAGTATTGCCAGCTTATCGGCGCTCTACTGGCTGCCAACGGACGTCGGGTTGGCGTTGAACGCATTTACCGCAGTGCTCATCATTGCCTGCCCCTGCGCCCTGGCCTTGGCGTCTCCATTTACCCTGGGGAACACCCTGCGGATTTTAGGGCGCAACCGGCTCTTCCTGAAAAGCGTCCGGGTGATTGAAGACCTGGCCAAGATATCAACAATTGTATTCGACAAGACCGGAACCTTGACTCAACGCCAGAGCACCAGGATCTCCTTTATTCCGGATACGCCGGATCAAGCGCTCTCCGAGTTGGAGCTTAAATGGATCGCCTCACTGGTGCGGCACTCCAGTCACCCCCTTAGTCAGCAAATCCGGCAATTGCTGGCAGTGCAGGATTTCCAAACCCTGGAGTATTTTACCGAATTTCCCGGAAAAGGAATCGAAGGCAAAATAGAGGGACGCCAGATCAAAGTAGGCTCACCCGAGTTTATTGGCCTCAGCCGCCTCAAAAACAAGGATACCTCTTCGAAAGTCTATGTGTCTATTGACGACCAAGCCAGGGGTTACTTTCAAATCGAGAATCAATATCGCCCCGCCTTTTCCAGACTGATTACGTACCTTAAATCTCACTACGAGTTAGCGGTGCTCTCGGGCGACAACGACGCCGAGCGAACCCGGTTAGCATCATACTTTCCGGACACCAATCTCAAATTCAACCAATCTCCGCAGGACAAATTGGAATACATCAAAACACGGCAGGATCGCGGCGAACACGTGCTGATGGTCGGCGACGGGCTAAACGACGCCGGCGCATTGCGCCAGAGCGATGTCGGCGTGACCATGAGCGAAGACCTAAACACATTCTCCCCGGCCTGCGACGCCATCCTTGACGCCACAAATTTTGAGAAGCTGGATGTCTATCTGAAGTATACCCGAAAAAGCATGAAGATTGTCATAATTTGTTTCGGAATTTCTTTTCTTTATAACCTGGTGGGATTGACCTTCGCCGTGCAGGGCGTCCTGTCGCCCCTGGTCTCCGCCATCCTGATGCCCCTGAGTTCCATATCAGTAATTGTATTTTCTACCGGGGCAACGCACATCATCGCCAAAAAACTGGGCCTGATCCAAAATTCTTTTTTAGATATTTTCACAAGCAATTATAGCCAGGAGGTAAACACCTGACATGAGTGTGATGTTTCTGTTAATTGGCGCCAGCTTGCTGGTGGCAGTAGGTTTTTTACTGGCCTTTTTATGGGCCGTAAAAAAGGGACAGTTTGACGACAAATACACCCCGTCGATTCGGATGCTGATGGATGATCCCCCCAATACAAAAAATGAAACCAAAAAGTAGGAGGAGTTTATATGCAACGGTTAGAGACGTTTAGTTACGACAACCGGATCGTGCGCGATTTTGCTATTGCCACAATCATCTGGGGAATCGTGGGGATGCTGGTTGGGCTAATTATTGCCATTCAGCTTTTTTACCCGAAGCTGAATATGGGAATTCCCTATCTCACCTTTGGCCGGATTCGTCCGCTCCATACCAATGCGGTAATTTTCGCCTTTGTCGGGAATGGAATCTTTATGGGGGTTTACTATTCTCTGCAACGGCTCTGTAAAGCCCGCATGTTCAGCGATTTGCTGGGCAAGCTTCATTTCTGGGGCTGGCAAATTATTATTGTGTCCGCGGCGATTTCTTTACCGCTGGGCTTTACCACCAGTAAAGAATATGCCGAGCTGGAATGGCCGATCGACATATTGATTGCCGTAGTATGGGTCATCTTCGGAATCAATATGATTGGCACAATCATGAAGCGGCGGGAACAACATCTTTATGTAGCCATCTGGTTTTACATCGCCACATTTTTTACGGTGGCCATGCTGCACATTGTTAACTCGTTCGAAATCCCGGTGACATTAATGAAGAGTTACCCGCTCTTTGCCGGGGTGCAAGACGCGCTGGTGCAATGGTGGTACGGCCACAATGCGGTTGCGTTCTTCTTAACCACCCCCTACCTCGGCTTGATGTACTATTTTATGCCCAAAGCAGCGGAACGGCCGGTTTATTCGTATCGTTTATCCATCATCCATTTCTGGGCTTTGATTTTCCTGTACATCTGGGCGGGGCCGCACCACCTGCTCTACACCTCGCTGCCGGACTGGGCCCAGTCGCTGGGAACCACCTTCTCGCTGATGCTGATTGCGCCCTCCTGGGGAGGAATGTTGAATGGTTTACTGACCTTGCGGGGCGCCTGGGACAGGGTGCGCCAGGACCCCGTGCTCAAATTCCTGGTCGTCGCCGTAACCGCTTACGGGATGTCCACCTTCGAAGGCCCCATGATGTCTATAAAGAGCATCAATGCGCTTTCGCACTTTACCGATTGGACCATCGCTCATGTGCACATTGGCGCCTTAGGCTGGAACGGCTTTCTTACCTTTGGTATCCTCTATTGGCTTGTTCCCAGGCTCTACAAAACCAAATTGCACTCGGTTAAAATGGCTAATTTCCATTTTTGGATCGGAACCCTCGGGATTGTTTTTTACGCCATTCCCATGTATTTTGCCGGCATTACCCAGGGGTTGATGTGGAAACAATTTACTGCCGAGGGACTGCTTCAGTATCCGATCTTTCTACAAACCGTGACTCAAATTCTGCCCATGTATATGCTGCGGGCTTTAGGTGGAACGCTATACCTTGCCGGCGCTCTTATTAGCGCTTACAACCTGGCCGTTACCATGAAAAAAGGCAGCCTGCTTGCCAACGAAGAAGCGCAAGCTCCCGCACTCGTTGACCAGGAAGAACATCATGTTAAAAATGTCTATGGCCATCGTTGGCTGGAACGCCGTCCCATCCAGTTTATGATCTTAACGGTCGTGGCGGTAACCATCGGCGGGCTGGTGGAATTTGTACCCACCTTCCTGATAAAATCAAACATTCCCACCATTGCCAGCGTCAAACCCTACACGCCGCTGGAATTGCACGGCCGGGATATTTATATCCGGGAAGGCTGCAACACCTGCCACTCCCAGATGATCCGTCCCTTCCGTTCCGAAACAGAGCGCTACGGGGAGTACTCCAAAGCCGGTGAATTCGTATATGATCATCCTTTTTTGTGGGGTTCCAAGCGGATTGGGCCGGACCTTCACCGGATAGGCGGAAAATATCCGGACGCCTGGCACTTTAACCACATGCTGGACCCCCAGTCAACCTCCTCGGGTTCTATTATGCCGCCGTTCCCATGGTTGATTGAAGACCTGCTGGACACCACCTCTACTGCAGCAAAAATCAGGGCCATGCAAGCATTAGGCGTGCCCTACCCGGATGGATATGCCAATGTAGCCAATAAGGATGTTGCCACTCAGGCGCAGCAAATTGCCGACAACCTCAGGGCGTCTAAAATAGATATCACCTCGGACAAGGAGATCATCGCCCTGATTGCCTATTTGCAGCGGCTCGGCACGGATATTAAAGCGGAAAGAACCGCTTCATTTAAATAGATAGGAGCTATGCTCATGTTTAAAGATCTTTTAAACTCCATCACCGGAGTCGAAATTTGGCCGCTCATTGGCTTGTTTATCTTTGTTGGAGTCTTCCTGGGGGTAATTATCTGGATTTTCCGCTTAGACAAAGGATTAATCCAAAGGATGAAGAATTTGCCCCTGGAATCCGATTCCACGATAAAAAACGGAGACTAAGCTATGGTAAAGAAATTCAATAAAGTCAAAGATGAACTTCTTGATCATGATTTCGATGGAATCCAGGAATTAGATAACGAACTGCCGCCCTGGTGGTTATATCTGTTCTATTTTACCATCGTTATCGCCATCGTGTACATGATTCACTATCATGTGCTGGGAACCGGCCCATCTTCCGAAGAAGAATACATGGCAGAAATGTCGCGGGCCGCGGAAATATACCAAAAAGCCCCGCAAGAACAGGAGGAAGAAATCGGACCCATCGCGGCCTTTACCGACGCCGCCAACCTGGAAGCCGGAAAAGCGGTTTTTGCTAAAAACTGCCTCCCCTGCCATGGTCCAAACGGAGAAGGCCTTGTCGGTCCCAATTTGAC
>JAJRYW010000287.1 GCA_024275555.1 Calditrichota bacterium
AAAAAACATCCGCGTGGTCCTAAAAAGCCACCACCGCCTAAGACGCCTTATCAAAATGGCAGCCATGTGGCTACCGCAAAAATACTGGCACAGCGAAATACATGTTGAAAGGGCTGCCCCTTTCGGGGTCTTAGCCCCTTTCGGGGTCTTAGCCCCTTTCGGGGTCTCAATCGACAACCTTTTGTTGATTTACTCTGTCGAAGACAGCCTCCCGGCCTGGGAACGAAAGGTGCGAAAGCGTTTAGAGACCGGGAAATTTAACGCCTCATAAAGAGCAACGGAATTTCTGATAAAAGACGCGCCCATAGTAGCCCAGGGAAAAGATGATGCTGACTAAACAAAGAATCTCCAGCGGCTTCTGAAGCGCGGGCTGTGGGAGCAGGTAGGCCAAAAACAGGGCGGATAAAACCGTTACGGTAATTTTTCCGGGGAATGCCGAGGGGATAACGGTCGGCAAGCGAAAAAGCAGCAAAACCGATCCCAGCAAAATCAGTGTATCCCGGCCAATAACAACCGCCGCCAGCCACAGCGGAAATCCGTAGCTCAGATGTAAGGCGATCATCCCCAATGCTGTGCAGACTTTATCTGCCAGCGGATCGAGCACTTTGCCCAACTCGCTGACCTGGTTCAGTTTGCGGGCAAAGTAGCCGTCGGCAAAGTCGGTGAAGATCAGAAACAGGGTAAACCCCAGCGCCCAGGCGGATTGGCGGCTCCGCACCAACTCGTACAGCGGCCAGGCGCCCAGCAGCCGGATTGCGCTCAACCCGTTGGAAAGCGTAACGATTCGCCCCGGGACAAAGATAATATTCCACACGGTACGGAAATGATTATTCATTCGTTTTCCCTTATTCATTTGCCGCGCTTATCCGCCATAGCGAAAGACTTCAATACGCCGAATCACCACCGGCTTGACCGGATGATCCCGCAGGCGGGGATTGCTGGCCCCGTAAGTGCGCACATTGGCAATCTCGTTGACCACATCCATACCCTTGGTCACTTCCCCAAAAGCGGTGTATTGGCCGTCCAGGTTGGGATTGGCGCCGTGCATAATAAAAAATTGGCAGCCGGCCCCCGCGGCCACATTGCTCGAGCGGGCCATCGACAGCACCCCCGGCTTATGCTTGATGTCGTTAAACTCATGGGGAATATTCACAATCGGCCCGCCGCTTCCGTCATCATTGGGGTCGTTGTTTTTGGAAAGGGGATCGCCCCCCTGGATCATAAACCCTTTAATCACCCGGTGGAATTGGGTTCCGTCGTAAAAGCCGCTCTCCGCCCGGGTAATAAAGCTGAAGACGTGCAGGGGCGCCTTCTCCGGGTAAAATTTCAGCTCGATGTTCCCGTAGTTGGTAACAATACGCGCCTTAACACCTTTGAGCTTCCCGGCCAGAAACTGGAGCTGGGTGTGATTTTCCCGGAGTTTTTTCAGATCGCCCAGGAGCTTGTCATAGTCGGTGCGCAATCTTTGATTCTCTTCGATAAGAGCGCTATTTTGCGCGGTAAGTTGTTCGATCTTCTCCTTATCGGCGCAACTCCACAAAAAAAGCATGGCAAAAAAAAGAAGGATTATTTTCCGGAACATCGCTGCCTCCATCGTTAAGTTTATCCGCTCATCAGGTTCGGCGAAAATATAGAAAAGGAACCCGGCGATAAAAAGCAAAAATGGCAAGCGGCAACAGATCCCGGCGCGGTGTTCCCTGTTTTGAACAGGATGCGAATTGTGCTAAGTACACTGTAAACTAAATTTTAAAAGTTTTGAGATGTCTTTGTGCTGCGGACATCCCCCCTACCCCCCTTCGAAGGCAGGGCTGTTAAGTTCTATCTCATTGATTGCAAAAACTCACTGTTTTCACGACTCCTGTCATTCCCTGCCTGTCCCGGCGCGCCGGGGAATGTTTTATAGAGGCGTGAATTAATCCGCGAATATAGATTGGCCCGGTAGCCGCATTCCGGAGAACAAAGGATTTTCTCGACTTTCTTCCCGTATCAATAAGAAACGCTGGTTCCTGGTTCCTGCCTCCTATATCATTAACACCGGGCTTCAGCCCGGTGGTTTACTGCGGCGGGAAGCCCCGGAACCGTTTCAACGGTTTTCCCCTGTTCCTTTTCTTTGCCCAGGGTAGGAAAGCGTTTGCCAACCCCAATGCCAACGGCGCCACGTTGTGGCGGGGCTCCGTTGGAACGGCATCCCTTCGGGAGAAACGCTTCCTTCCTACCTCCAAGAAGTTCATACCACCGGGCTGCCGCGAAGCGGTTCCGTTGGAAAAGCCGCGGTGTTAATAGGAGAGTTCCAGGCGCTTCAGGCGCGTACAAGTTCCAACTGAAGCACGGTTGTTATAGAGGCGTGAATTAATCCGCGAATATAGATTGGCCCGGTAGCCGCATTCCGGAGAACCGGCGGTTTACTCGGGTTAATTCACGTCTCTGTAAATAACAAACCTTCTT
>JAJRYW010000288.1 GCA_024275555.1 Calditrichota bacterium
GATACAGTGAGACATTTGCTCAATAATTTTGACCTGCTCGGATAGCTGAGACATCAACAAAACACCACCATCGGAACTTTGTGATGGACCACAAAAATCAACGACAACCTTCTTATCAGAAATAGCCGGCAGATCAAAGGGGAGAGCCGTTTGAGAAATTTTTGCTTGTGTTGTGTCATCATGGCAGCTAATATTCTCTAACATTTTTTTCATATGACCTCATCTTTACTTGTTTTTTTTAACCCAATAAAATTTAACAGGTTATGAGGTCATATGAAAATATTTTTCTCAATTCGTGAATTATTCAGGATAGATTATTCTCGTCCATAAATTTCTTCCCGGGATAAAGGCTGAAATTCAGCAACTTTTAGAGGATGTGTCAATAAGAAATCGATATATTCACCGCTTTTGCCGGAATTCTCGGAAACCACATAACTTTCATCGAATCGCTAATTTTATTCCGATGTTTCTTGGGGATTTTGATTAACCCATCTTTTATTTGGGCACGGAATTCAATCCTGGACATAAAATTCACCCCTTGAACTTTTTTACAATATACTTAACTTTTCTCCCCCAAAAAATGTGATTTTGCACAGGATCACCAGTTCATTCCAAACCGCCTCTCCAAATTAAGTTTTGCTGAAGAGGCAGGTTCATTTAAAGAATGACATAACCACCAATTTGTTCACTTTCCTTCTCGCAACCAAACTCTGTTTGGTCGCGCCATTTTGCGGGGAAACCCCGTTTCAACCGGGGATGGATTGTGCTGTAGCCTTCCGGAGATAGCCGTCTCACATCCGGACAACCGTCCCGAGCTGCTGTTCCTCGGCAGATCGGAGCAGGTAATCCGCCGCCGTCAAATCCTGCACCGCACTGCCCACCGACTTGAATGCAGAGAAAACCGTCACCAGGGCATGGATGCGCGGGAGGCCCTTTCGGGCATTGTGATCGTTGATTGAAACCGTTTTGAAGCCGTAACAGTCGCTCTCCGGCAAATAAGCGGGCATAATCAACGTGCGGGCCGAGAACTCCGGCATTTCCAGGGGCGTCCGCAGGGGGGTCTGGGCAGCGCCGGTGGATAGTTGGATAAAGGCGCTTTCTACCAACTCGACAGCTTTATCGAAATCGATCAGTTTGCGGATATCCGCAGCGGATAGAAATCTGATGGACAAGTTTGACATATTTTCATCCGATTCTTAAGTTTTGCCGCGGAGACGCCAGGCACGCAAAGATTTTTTCTATTTCTTTTAATTGGCTCGCCGCGAAGGCGCCAGGCACGCGAAGATTCTCTTCCTTATTCTTACTTCGTGAAAATTCGTGGAATTCGTAGATAACCAGGCCCTACCGAAGCATAAACCCTTCCGACAACGGATCATTCGGATCGATTAAAAACTCGTGCTTACCGGTGATAAACGCCTGGCCTTCCACCTCCGGAATTACCGCCGGATACGGGCCGAATTGCACCGTTTCTTTCACCGACGCGGTGAAGGTGGCGCCGATAATGCTCTCGATTGTCATTTTTTCACCGGGTTTCAGTTCACCCCGGGCATGGTGGATAGCGGCCCGGGCGCTGACCCCGGTGCCGGTGGGGCTGCGATCCACTTCCCCCTCGGCAAAAATACAGACATTGCGGCTATGGCGGCGCCCATCTTCCGGGGGGGCGATAAAAATGGTTCCGTAGAGAAATCCTAAATCGGAATCGAAGGGGTGCTCGATTTTACGCTGCTGCATCACCGCCCGCTTGACGGCCATTCCCTTTTCAATTGCCGCCGGCACATCCTCCGGCCGGCAGCGAAGTCCCACGGATTCTGCGTCCACAAAGGCGTAGTAGGCCCCGCCGAAAGCCAGGTCGTAGCGAACCGGGCCAAGACCGGGCGCGTTCACCTCTGCATCTAACTCCACCACATACGAAGGCACATTGTGGAAGTAAACACTTTTCACCTGCCCGGAATCAATTCTGGCGTAGGCCGTAACCGGACCGGCCGGGGTGTCGATTACGATCCGGGTCTGCGGTTCCCGAATGGGCAGCATTCCGGTTTCCAGAATCACCGTTACTACAGCGATAATGCCGTGCCCGCACATGGTGCTGTAGCCTTCATTATGCAAGAAGAGCACCCCAAAATCCGCTTCCGGGCTGACCGCCGGGGTGATGATGCAGCCATACATATCGGCGTGACCGCGCGGCTCCCACATCAAGGCGGTGCGGAGGTGATCCAGGCCGGCTTTGGCGTAGCGGCGGCGCTCTAAGATGGTCTTGCCCGGCAACTCCGGGTAGCCGCCGGTAATCACCCGCAGCGGCTCGCCGGCGGCGTGGGCGTCAATTGCAGTGATGCGGATCCAATCGGACGGCGGTCGCCATCCCCCTTGATTTTTCCATTGATCAAGAATGTTTTTTTTCATGGCCGATGTTCCTTATTCGCAGTACACATCAATAACCCGGGAGATCGCCTCCTGGCAGACTCGGCAAAAATGGTCGGTTCCCTTGGAAAACATGATGCACTCCAGCATGGGCCGGTAGAGGCCCTGGGAGGCATACCCGGCCCCCTCGAATGCGCCCACCATGCCCCAATATTTACTTTTGCGGAGATACTCGTGCATCTCCCCGGTATGGGCGCGATCCCGCCGGTCATACTCCGCCTGCGCTTTGTGAATCTCCTCTTCCGGTGCGCCGTTCCGTTTCAATTCGGCGATGTGATCATTCATCTTGCGCCGCCAGGACTGCCAGCGATAATCCAGTGTATCATACCCGGTTTTTTCCCAGGGGGTGGGCAGTTCGATGCCCGGCGTGAGTAGATGCTTCCATTTCAGATTGGCCGGATCCAGCAGGGCGGTGATGTTCGGTTCCAGCGGCTCGATACCCCGGGGATAAAAATCATTGTAGGCCACATCGGAGGTGTAGTATTCGTCGGCCAGGCCGGCAAAAGAGTGCCCGAATTCATGGATGAACAGGTAATCGCGGAACTGGTTGCCGGTAGTAAAGGTGCAGAAAAAATTATAAATACCGCCCCCGCCGTAGCGGTCATGGTTGACCATGATGTAGATGGCGTCATAAGGTGCCTGCGCGGCCAGATCGCGCACGGCCCGGTTGTCTTCGGTAAGCAAATATCGCTCGGCCCCCAGCGACTTGAAGGTAGCGTTCAGCACCGTGCGCTTAAAACTGCCGTGGC
>JAJRYW010000289.1 GCA_024275555.1 Calditrichota bacterium
ACGCGTGAATAAATTCGAGAAGACTGCCGGTTCTCCGGTATCCGCATTCCGGGTAATCGGAATGCGGCTACCGCAGCAATCTATATTCGCGGATTAATTCACGCCTCTATAAAACATTACCTTAGGTGCGAAGATTAAATTTTGATAATCTCAAAAAATTTAAGCGAACCGTAAAATTAAAGATTAAAGATTAAAGAGCCAACAGCCAACAGCCAACAGCCAACAGCCAACAGCCAACAGCCAACAGCTAAGAGCTAACAGCATTATTTCTGCTCTTGCAGTTGATAGAGAAATACCCGCGAGGGGGCGGCGTCGCTGCGGAAAGGGGGAATCTGGATTTGGCAGAGATAGACCCCGTCCGCGATTTGGTCAGGTACATAAATCATCTCGGTTACGGTGCGTTCGCTGCGGGTGCGCTCGTCGGGCAGATACTCCCCGTCGGGAATGTTCCAAAAGCGGTGGTGGGCGGTTAGCCGCCCCTGGTCATACATGCGGTCCAGCGAGGGGAGATCTACCAGCAGATGGTCAATCGGCTGGGCGGCAATCCACTCCATGGTTTCCACGGTAAAAAAGGCGGGTGGATTACGGAGATAATCGCGGCTCTTCTTCTCTTCCCGGTTGGGCAGGGTGCGGATGATCAGTCCCCGGCAGTGCTGCAAGTGTTCCGGGCTAAGCGCAGCGACAATTTCGGCCCGGTTGATGACGCAATCGTCTTCCTCTGCCGCCGGTAGATAGGAATCTCCGCTCTCGCCGAATCGCACCGGCTGTACGGAGATGAGTGCAGCCAGGAAGATATTTTCTCGTAGTACCGTGTCAATCGATAGTTCCGTCGCGGTAATATGTCCGGCGCACTCGGTATGGGTGCCGTTGCAATGGGGGATCAGGCGAATCTCATCGACATTGCAGCCGCTGCCCTGGTTCACATCCCCGGTAAAGCCATCCAGTTGCAGCGGTTCCGAACCAGCTTTTGACACGCCAAAATGATTGGGCTGTGTTCCCTTAAAATCCAACCGGATGGATATTTCCAGCGGCTGGCGGAGGTCGGCCTGTACGGTTCTTTCTCCAAGACTTAAGTGAATATACATGTCAGATTGACTCCTGTTTTTCAGGCCGAATCGGGCTGGTCTCCGGTGCTTATGAAAGCTTCTTTCGTAAGTCCCAGCCATTCCAGCGCCGTCCCGCTGAACAGCCATTCCCGGGTCGGCCTATCCAAATCTTCCATCTCTTCAATCATGGAGCCGGGCGAGTGTTCTCCGAGCGGAAAGGGATAATCGCTGCCCAGGGCGATTTTTTCCGCACCGACCAGGCGGATCAGGTAGCGCAACACCTCGGGATCGTGCACCAGGGAATCCAGCCAGAAGCGTCCCAGGTAATTCCGGGGATTGACCGGGTTGTCCGCCGCGCACAGATCAGGACGTACATTAAACCCATGTTCGATTCGCCCGATTGTGGCCGGGAAAGAGCCGCCGCCGTGGGCAAAGGCCACCCGCAGGCCGGGCAGCCGCTCGAACACGCCGCCAAAGATCATCGAGCAAATGGCCAAAGAGGTTTCGGCAGGCATGCCCACCAGCCAGGGCAGCCAGTATTTGGGCATACGCTCCTTGCCCATCATGTCCCAGGGATGCACAAAAACAGCGGCGTTGAGTTCCCGGGCGGCTTCAAAAAAGGGGAATAAGGCCGGGTCGTCCAAATTCCAGTCGTTGATGTGCGAGCCGATCTCCACGCCGGCCAGGCCTAACTCTTTCACGCAGCGTTCCATTTCGCGCACAGCCAAATCCGGGGCCTGCATAGGCGCCGTACCCAGGCCCACAAATCGATCCGGAAATTCCGCGGCAATCGCGGCGATGTGATCATTCAGAAAGCGGGATAAATCCAGCGCGTTTTGCGGTTTGGCCCAGTAGGAAAACAGCACCGGAATGGTGGAGAGCACCTGCACCTGCACGTTGTGCTCATGGCACTCCGCCATGCGCACCCGGGCGTCCCAGCAGTTATGCTGCACTTCCCGGAAGAATTGGTCGTCGAGCATCATCCGGGCGCAGCAGGGTTGGTGATGATCCAGGGAGATAAATCCCCCGTAGCCGAATTTGGCGCTCCAATCGGGCATCTTCTCCGGTATGATGTGGGTGTGGATGTCTATTTTGAGCATGGGCGCCTCGAACTATTTCTTCACCGGCGGTTCCATCACCGCGCCGCAGTTTTTGCAGGTGCGATGTTCTTCGTTCTGATAGAACCGCTCCATAATCGGGGGCAACTGGGTGACGATATTTTCCAGTTTAAAATACTCATCGTATAGTTTTTCGCCGCAGTTTTCGCAGTACCATTGGAAGCCGTCCTGTTCTTGTGGGGCTCGCTTGCGCTCCACCACCAGTCCCACCGTATTGGCCGGGCGCTGCGGGGAGTGCGGCACTTTGGGGGGCAGCAGAAAAATTTCGCCCTCGCGGATGGGGATGTCCACCGGCTTTCCCTCATCGATTACGCGCAGGGTGATATCGCCCTCCAACTGAAAGAAAAACTCTTCTCCCTCGTTGTAGTGGAAATCCTTGCGGCTGTTGGGTCCGCCGACCACCATCACAATAAAATCCTCGGCGTCCTCAAATACCAATTTATTGCCCACCGGCGGCTTGAGCAGATGCCGGTGATCATCGATCCACTGTTTAAAATTAAACGCGATATATTGGGATATAATCATCCTCCTTTATATGTGGGAAAAATGTAGGGAGCGCCGGCTCGATCTGCAAAGCCCCGGCGCTTAATTTCCGGAACGGGTTAGGCATGTTAGTGTGATGTTCACCCGGATTGTTTCACTCCATTATAGTCATTTTTTTCGGCGAAAAAAACAAGCAGAAATTGAAAAGTGGGTATGCTGTCGGAGAAACGGTGCAAAAAGGCCGCCTCCACCGGTGAAATTTGCCGCCTGAAACGGACGTTGCAAATACGAGGATCGGGATTTGAGAGCAGGCGGTCATTTACTTGCAGGTGTTTATGAAAGTATGCGCTTTAATATTTTTCGTTTTGGATATCCGGAATTAAATCTCTACTTTTCAGCCAATGATAACTTGCAACTCAATTTCCCCCAATAATTCTACCAAATATATAGATTGTATTCTTGTTAGAGTAAAGAGCATAGCGCCTGCAGCGATTATCTCTCAGGTGGTCTATTGTTTTCGGGTTGATAAACTGGGGTGCGATTGTCAAATACCTCTTGGAGATTTTGCAGGATTTAAGCCAGCGGCAACACCGTTTGCCTGACCCTCGTACGAGTCTTCCCATTTTCGATCCATAAAGTTACACACGTAAGAAAAGGAGCTTCTTATGACCGAGTTTATTCATGTGAAAAATTGCACTACGGATGAGCAGGCAAAATTGTGGGTAGCAGAAAAACTGACCTCCTGGGCGGACAACATTCCTTATCACAAATTTCGTAATTTCGGCCGGAACATTACTATTAAATCCATTATGTTTAAGCCGTCCTACCATGCGGACCTGTACAGCCAGTATGAAAAGCGAACTGTTTCTGCCGGGCGCCAACCTTACCAGGGACAAGCCATACCTCCCCGGGAGTATTATCAAGCCTCCGATGTTGACCCCTGGAAAAGAGAACTGTCATCTTATGATGAATTTATTGACCAGGAAGAGTCTTATTACGTAGGAGGATCGCAGTATGTTAAAAGTTGTACTCACTGCAATGGTCGCGGGGAGGTGACCTGTTCCGGCTGCAATGGGGAAAAAACCAAACAGTGTTCCTCTTGCGGGGGAAGGGGGAGAAGCAGGTGCGACTCTTGCGGAGGACGAGGATCAATTAAACGTAGTTGCGGTAATTGTGACGGCGGGTATAAACAATATTGGGATGAAACGCTGAAGAGTTATAATGCTGCTCCCTGTTCCTATTGCGGCGGGAGTGGAAGTAAAACCGAGAACTGCTCTCAGTGCCGGGGAAGCGGGGAAAAGGAATGCTATAAGTGTGGAGGCGCCGGAAAAATTACCTGTTCCAGGTGTAACGGCTATGGCGTTATTGATTGCCAGGCGTGCGGGGCTGTCGGTAAAGTGATGCACTATTTGCAAATATTGCAGCAATTGAACTATGAGCGCTATTCGGATACTCTTCATCATGAATCCGTTTCGGAGGCCTTCCCCCGATTTGCAATTGATACGGATGAAACGACGGGAAACCAGGTTGCCGACATCGATACCGAAGAAGTTTGCGCCGATTTTATCGAGGATAATCCGGCGTTGACGGCCGGCTTGCAGAGTCTTTTAAATGTCGCCGGGGAACCGCTCTCAAACGCTACCCATATTATCCGCCAGACCTTGCAAATGGATCGTTTTGATGTTTATGAAATTGCCTATACGTTTGACAATGTGGATTATTCCCTCCTGATATATGGAGAAGACAGGGCGGTATATTCCCTGAAAAGCCCCATTACCAAAGTGCGCGACGGTTATTACCGGGAAGCCCTGGAAGCCTTTGAAAAGAAAAATTATTCCGGCAGCCACAAGGCGATTCAAAAAGCGGCCGCCATGATGGATAACCAGGATGTAGAAGAGATTACCGAACTCCGCGACAAATTAACCAAACGTGTTGGCCGGACCTACCGGATTGGCAGCGGCGTTGCTGCTCTTATCAGCGCCGTTGCTCTCTGGGGTTATACGGTAGATTTTCTTGCGGAGCCCCGGTTTTTTCTGCCGTACTTTAACGATCTTTTTCTAAACAGCGCCTGGATGCCCGGTTTACACGCCTATGTTGCTTTCGGAATTTTTGCGATGGTCTTATTGAGTCATGTTACGACGGACCATGAATACTCCAGCCTGATAAAATTTTATGGCGCGAGGGTGAACTCCGGTGTGCTAAGATTCCTGCTGGCCATGGTGGTAACAGCAGTCAATGCCGGCTTGATGTGGATATCGGTTATGGCGCTGAACTTTTCCGGATTAACGCTGATATTTACCTACCCGGTGCATTGGGTTCAACTGGTCTATCAATTTGTGGTGGGCCTGTTTTCATAAACTGACCATCCGAGTAATGTCTAACATATAGGAGAATTGACATGGCGGTTGCTGCCGAAAAGACCATAGAAACTTCATTTCCTCGTTTGATTTTTTTGCATATTAAGTCTTTGCTGACCAATAATTTTGCCCTGGTAAATTTTAAATGGCTGGGTATTTTAGTAATTTTTATTCACCTCGGGTTTTTGGGAATACACAAATTCCTGGTTCGCCAATTCTCGGACGGTTTCTTCCGATTGGTATTGTTCGGCCTGGGAGTGGGACTTTTTTACCTGCCCGTTGCCGGGGTCTGGGTATATCTTGTGCAGGGAACGGCTATTCTCGCTCTCATTCTTTCTTTGTTGATATACTTAGCCGACTTTTTTATCATCCTTGGGGCCGGTTTTGAAAATCCGGATGACCCTTCCGGTAATGATGAACATGATATAGACGCCTATATCCCCCGATTCGGCGTTTTTGTGCATTCGATGATCCTGCTGCTGTTATTGGTTTATTTTCAATATACCTTTTTACATTTTCAGGATATCCCTTACTTGCCTCAACTCCTGGAGCCGGCATCAAAGCCGTTTATAGCGGCGCTATCGTTTCTGAAGAATCTCTTTTAAGAAGGAGAAGCAGGATATGTTCTTTAAATCGCCGGATTTAGAAAAAGCCCAATGGAAAGACGACGGGGAAAACTTTACCTTCAAAGTCGACGGTAAAAATTTGACCGAGAAAGTTTTAT
>JAJRYW010000290.1 GCA_024275555.1 Calditrichota bacterium
AGGGCTCCAGAACTCTTGCACCATCGGACGGAAGAGCAAACGCAACTCCAGCGGCTGCAGGGTGCTTTCGTAGTTGTCATCCCGCAGGGCGGCAGCGCCGGCGCCTATTTCCGCCTCAAGTTTTTCTGACAAGCTGTGGCGCAGATAAAGACGAAAATTGACATCGCCTTTTGAATCCGTTCCGAATTCGGTGTTGCCCAGGGTGACGCCGGCAGCAGCGCCGCCGCCCAGCCGGTGGGCCCGGAATTGGGACAGGCCCGCGGCGGTTAAAACAACCAGCAGAACCGGAATGATGAATAAAGGGAAACGCTTGAACATTAGTTCTCTCCTTACCTTTGTGTGAAATTTGAAAGAAATTTAATTGTCGATATTGAGGATTGCTTCCTCACACTCTGTATATGAATTCGCTTCAACCATACTCAACCGGCGTGCCAAAACCGGAAGCATTTACTCCGGCAAGCGCCGCAAACCCTTATCATTTAAGGGTTTCAATGTTTTACGCAACAGCAGTTGCCGTTTAAGGGATTTTTCCGGGATATCCATTTTGGTGGGATATGACGCAGGAACAGGGGCAATGCGGGAAATCGTACAAGAGCTTGAGCAGCCTTCCGGAATAAAACCAGGCAAGGCAAGTTTTTTTCCATGAAGGAACACGAAGGAGGGAAGGCCTTGCCAAGCAATGAGCATAACCGGCTCAGCCCGGCCGACTGAACTCCAGCCCCTATTTCCCCTTCGTGTTCTTCGCGCCCTTTGTGGATTATGCTTTTACAAACATCTTTTTTCCAGGAAGGAGCGCGAAGGGGTGGGCTGTAAAGGAGATTATGCTAAAGGAGGAAGGGGGTGTTCATCGGAATCCTGATCTGGTTCCGGTTTACCGCCGGATTTCTGTAGCTGCTGGAGGTTTTTCTTAAGCCGGGCAACTTCCACCCGTCGTTTGAGCAGGGTGGGCGTCAGGCCGATCAAGCCGACCAAAACACCGGCGGCAAACGTAGACAGAAGCACCAGCGCCAGGGAACTCTCGAACTTAAACTGCAACAGGGCCACCGTAACCGGCGCCGCGTTTTGAACGGCAAAAATTACGGCAATCAGGACAATCACTAACGAAATGATCAGAAATATAGCCATTGGTTTTTCTCCGGAAAAAAACAGGTTAGCGGGTAATCTTCAACTGCCCGCTTTTTTGGAACGGCAGCAGGCTCTCTTTAAAAAAGGGCAATCCCGACCCCACTTTGAGATCGCCTAAAAATTGGTAGGAAATCTCCCGGCCGCCCTGGATTAATTGCAGGGCCGTCTGCCCCATTTTCAGAAAATTAATCGATATGGGAACAGCTATTTGCAAAGATTGATGTGCGCCCAATTGCAGCGTCTCGTCGGCAACTCCCGTTACCCAACTGGCCCGGTTTACCCGGAAATCATAATTGAATTGCTTGAGCGAGAGCGACACCGGGTTGGGATTTTCTAATTCAATAGTCAAAAGCAAGTCTGCCCCGGAAAAGTTCATCTTATCTACTTTAAGGCCGGCGACATTTACTTTCGGCAATTTGATCAAAGGCAGTTTTCCGGTTTTGCTGACCGGAATCCGGGTGAGGCCGAGTATGGGCAGATCGAAGCGGAGTCCCAGGTCGAGCCGGTAGCCGCTGCTATCCTGCTGCACAAAACTGCGGAACACCCGGTAGACATCGCGGAAAGCCAGCGTAAACGGGATCGAAAGCGTGCTGTCGGATTCTCCTTCAATTTTTAAGCCGGATTCCCGGTTGCCTTTCAGAAATGAATGATCATTGAGTTTCAGATCATAATCAAACCCGGCCAGGGTTGCCGAAAGCCGGTTGGGGTTGTAGATATCCACCTCCACACTCAGGTTCAGCGTTTTAAAATCCAACCCGGTGATGTGCATATTCTCCACCCGCACCAGCGGCTTTTGCAGTTTGGTCAACTGCTGCACCGCACTGCACCCGGGCAAAAGTCCGCCCAGCCAGATCAACCCGGCTGCCAGGCAAATTCGTGCGAGGGCGCTTTTTTGCCGGAACCGGCCGGCGTCCGCAGGGAACGGCGCACTCACGCCTGCTCCGTTCCGGTGGAAGTGGTTTCCCGGCCCGCCGGTTTGCGGAACGAACTCAATTCCATTTCCAGGCTGGCCATGTTGGCTTTCCAAAGCCGCTCTAAATAATTGATTTTGCGCTGCTGCTGACTGCGCTGTAAAAACCATCCGGTCAGGAAACCGATAATCCCGGCCCCAACCAGGTATGCCCAAATTTCTCCCAACAGATATATCATTTGGAATGCTCCAGGATAATAAATTCAACTCTGCG
>JAJRYW010000291.1 GCA_024275555.1 Calditrichota bacterium
TAGCTCTGAAGCTGGTATTTCCCCGCCACAAACAAATCCGAGAGGCCGCTGTTGGCATCCCCCGGCTCCGGGTCGACATTTAAGAAACTCAATCCGCCCAGGAATTCCAGACCCGGGGCCAGTTGAAAGGCGGCGCGGCCGCCCAGGTCAAATACATTCGCGTTCGAAAAGTCGCTGAACACCACCCCGGCGTCCCAGTACGGATTTGCGGAGATCAGCGCATCGCTGGCAAACCCCTGGAAAAGATGCACCCGGTCGATGCTATTCTGGGCATGGATTGCCGGAAAAGAAACGAGAAATATCAACAGCACAATCCGGAACAGAGCATTCATCATGGCAACCTCCTTAGACTGAATATTCTTGCGTAGTATATTATCGTTATATCAAATAAGCACAAGGCAGCGAAAATACCTCTACCCGGTTTCAAAGGCAAGCGTAAAGCTTTTCGTCGCCGGGATATTAAAACGTATAACGCAGGCTCAGGTTTCCGGTTGCAAAATACTGCACATCCTTCCGGTAAGCGGTTGCCGAAAAGCTGCGAGTGTAATTGTCCGAGCGTATCGGCGCATAGGTGGCATAAAACAGTAACCGCCGGCTGGCCGGGTAAGTAAGGGTAATCCGGGGAGAAATACTGCGGAAATCGCGCACACGTTTACGCTCCTGCCGGGAAACAATCTGCCATTCCTTGCGGAAAAAGAGCGACAAACCGGCGCGGAACTGAAATCCCAGAAAATCCTGGTGCTGGAGAAAAATACTTCCATAGTGGGCAATTTGCTCTTTGGAGACTTTTTGGGAAAAATCCCTTTTAAAAAAAGCGCCGTTGTCTTCCACCTCTAATTGATAAATCGTTTCCAGGGCCAGTTGTTCGCTGAGCCTGATTTTCAGGGAGTCGGTGTAAATCAATTTACGGAATACAAAGCTGCGAATTTGAGGGAGGATTTCATCAAAATCGAACACGGTGTAATTGGCCAGAATCTTGATTTGATGCCGGTGTTCCAGTTGCCGGTTGGGCCGGTGGTTAAATCCGCCGCTTAACTGGTAAATCCGGTTCCAGTTGTTATTGGCGCTGCGGCTGGCGAAGAGATAAATCTGGTGAAAAAGATAAACATTGCCCCGGAAGTCCCAGGAAAAATAAGGACTCATCTCTTTCCGGAAACCGGCGTCGATGATAAAACGCTGCTCATCACGGTCGTTGCGCAACACCAGTTCGCGGTCGTCGCCGGAGGGAGTATTGTGCTCGATTTTGGTGTAGGAAAAGCGCCCCCACATCCGGAAAGATTCCGTGGGCAACACGGTAATACTGTTGTTGAACGCCGCCTGCAATATTTCCACATCTGTATTGACGCCCGGGTTATCGTTGTCGGTTTGCGAGAAGAAAACGCCCATCTTCATATTTACCTTAGGGGTGCGGAACAAATAGAGGAACTGGTTTTCCAGGGCCAACTCCTTGCGCAAACTGGCCTGCTGAGGATTTCGCTGATCCACGGAGCGATTCTTAAAATTGGTCACAACAGCCAGGGCGGAGCGGTCGGAAAAGTTGTAGCGCAGTTGGTTGAACAAAAAACGCCCGTTAATGATCACCTGTTCCTGGGGGTCTTCCACGCCGGAGACCTGGTCAGGCGAGAGATAGTAGCGGCTTTCCGAAAACTGGTAACCCACCCGAATCGAGTCGCTGGCATAAGGTGAAAGCCGGGTGCTCCAGCCGGTAAAGAAGGTATGCTCCTGGTTCCTCCGTCCCGGGAAAGCCCGGATAGAACTGCTGGCCCGGGTATAGTTTAAATAATTGCCCATATCCAATTTGTTGATTTCCAGCCCCAGTTTGCCATACCATCCCTGGTCTTGTTTACCAAAAGCTTCCTCGAAGGCCCATCCCAGGGCCGGCTTCACGGCAATGTGGCGGTTGACAGGCAGTTCTACTTCCTGGGCAATCAGGTGCTTGCTGAAATCTACAAAGGTATTTTCATCCGAAAAAACCCGGGAATTGAGAATAGTGCTGGTTTTTATCCCGTTGCCCAGGGGGTTTTCCCAGATTACTTCCAGGGAGTTCTCATCCCGCCACTTGTCTATTTCCGTGGTTTGCCGGAACAGTTTGCTGATATAGCGATCCTTAAGCCGCAGCGAAGAGTTGCCGCCCAGGGAGTACATCCCGGTAAAGCCGGCGCTCCAGGTCCAGGTGGAAAACTGTTTCCGGAAATCGAGATTGTAAGTTGGGGTAGAAACCGTCTGCGGCTGGGGTTGAGCCTGGCACAAAGCTGCCAGCAGCATCCAACCCGGCAAGATTCTCAGAAAAAAAAAGAATGGCGTTTTACAGACAGATTTGATGGTGGATGGTTTATTTCTTTTCACTGGGGACCACTTGGTACACGTCCTCATTTTCCCGCTTCAGGTTATACTTTTCGCGAGCTACTTTTTCGATATACCCGATATCGTTTTGAAGCCGCTTGATTTCTGCCTCCAGGCGTGTGTTTTCGGTTTCGAGGCGCTGTTTTTCTTTTATCAGCACCGCCCGCTCTTTGTTCAAAGAATAAAGTTTGATAAGGGAACGGTTTCCACTCAGAAAAACGGTTAGGAGAACCACCAGCAAAACACCCAAAATCCATAACGGCAAACGCTTGTTCACCTGGCGTCTCGAGGCGCTTTTTCGACGGGTCGTTTTTCGTCTTCCGGCCATTCCATTCCCTATCCGATAGCGCCGGGAAGCCAGGTGTATCTCAGCTTCCCGGCCATTGAACTTCGTTGATGTTTTTCAACGTAACGATTTAGCGGATCACGCTTTTCCCGGCAAACAGCGCCGCGTCGCCCAGGTATTCTTCGATTCGCAGCAATTGGTTGTACTTGGCAATCCGGTCGCTGCGGGAGGCTGAGCCGGTTTTGATTTGCCCGGCGTTCACCGCCACGGCGATATCGGCAATCGTGGCGTCTTCGGTCTCCCCGGAACGATGTGAGATGACCGTGCTGTACGCGGCCCGATGGGCCATTTGGATGCAGTCCAGGGTTTCGGTTAAGGTGCCGATCTGGTTGACCTTGATCAGAATCGAATTGGCAACCTCATTTTCAATACCCCGGCCGAGTCGTTTGGTATTGGTGACAAAGATATCATCCCCCACCAGTTGCATACGGCGCCCCAGCGATTGGGTGTGCACTTTCCAGCCGTCCCAATCATCTTCGGCCATGCCGTCTTCGATGGAAATGATCGGGTATTTATCCACCAGCTGCACATAATAGTCGGCCATCTCCTCCGGGGTTAGCTCCCGGTTTTCCGAAGAGAGGATGTAGCGATTTTTCTTGGCGTCAAAAAACTCGCTGGAGGCCGGGTCCAGAGCAAGATAAACGTCCTCCCCGGGCCGATAGCCGGCTTTTTCAATCGCCTGCAGAATTACCTGCAACGCTTCTTCATTTGATTTCAGGTCCGGCGCAAAACCGCCTTCATCGCCGACAGAGGTGTTGTAGCCCTTTTCATGCAGCACTTTTTTCAGGTTATGAAACACCTCGACGCCCATTCGCAGCGCTTCCCGAAAGGAGGTTGTATTGAGAGGCATGATCATAAATTCCTGCAAATCAACGTTGTTATCGGCGTGTTTCCCGCCATTGAGGATGTTCATCATCGGGGCCGGCAGCGTTTTGGCGTTTACCCCGCCAAGGTATTGAAAAAGGGTGGTTCCCAGTGCATCCGCGGCCGCCTTTGCCACGGCCAGGGACGCGCCCAGAATAGCGTTTGCGCCCAGCTTGGCTTTGTTTTCAGTGCCGTCCAGTTCCAACATGGTTTGATCAATCAGCACCTGGTCCAGCGCATCCATGCCAATCAGCGCATCGGCAATCACATCATTGACATTTTGCACGGCTTTGAGCACTCCTTTGCCGAGGAAACGTTCTTTGTCGCCGTCGCGTAATTCCACCGCTTCATGCTCGCCGGTAGAAGCCCCGGAAGGAATGGCTACCGTGCCCTCCCCGCCGCCTTCCAACACCACATCTACTTCAACCGTGGGATTCCCCCGGCTGTCCAAAATCTCCCTGGCCATTACATCAATAATCGTGGTCATAGCCTTACTCCTTCTCGAAAATGTCTTAGGTGTTCGTGATTTATCGAAGCGAATAACCGGTTTAAACTACATGGTTTAAACTCGGCTGACAAAGTAAGAAATGTTAGATGAAATCGCAAGGCGGGATGCAAGAAGGGGATTTTGATTTTCCCTGTCGGGCGGCCCGGGCGCGAACTATATTTGAGGCGTTTTTAAACCCATGGAAAAGGAGATTGGTTATGAAAAACTGCATCGGCATCCGACAGGAGAACAAAGACCGCACCGAACGACGCGCCCCGCTGACGCCCGCACATGTTCGGCAATTGGTAGAGCAGCATGGATTGCGCGTGCTGGTAGAACCGGCCCCCAATCGGGTCTTCCGGGAAGAGGAATACCGTCAGGCCGGGGCGGAAATCTGCGACAATTTAGAAGAGGCCAACATCATCTTCGGCGTTAAAGAAATACCTAAAACCGATTTACAGCCGCAAAGCGTATATTGCTTTTTTTCCCACACCATTAAAGCCCAACCCTATAATATGCCCATGCTTAAACGGATTATGGAACTGCAGGACACCTTGCTGGATTATGAACTGGTGACCAACGAGAAAGGCGTCCGGCAAATTTTTTTCGGCAACTTTGCCGGGTACGCCGGGATGATCGATTCGCTGTGGGCCATGGGGCAACGGACGGCCTGGGAGGGCCTGGACACCCCCTTCCGGGAAATTGAACCGGCTCATCACTACGCAAGCCTGGAAGAGGCCAAAAATGCCGTCAAAGCCGTGGGAGAAAAGATTGGCAGCGAAGGGCTGCCGGCCCAGCTAACCCCGTTTATTTGCGGTTTCAGCGGTTATGGGCAGGTCTCCAAAGGGGCGCAGGAAATTTTTGACCTGCTGCCGGTAACCACCATCGAGCCGGAAGAACTGGCGGAATTTTGGCAGACGGGGCAGTTTTCGAACACCACCCTCTACAAAGTGGAGTTCAAAGAAATTCACATGTTCCGCCTCAACCCGGATATCGACGGCAAAACCGAGTTCGATTTGCAGGAGTACTTTCAGCACCCGGAGCGCTACCAGGCCAATTTCCCCCAATATCTCCCCTATTTATCCATGCTGATCAATGGAATTTACTGGACCCCGGAATGTCCCCGACTGATCAGCAAAGCCGATTTGCAGGAGTTGTACCGGCGCGAGCCGCACCCCCGCCTCCGGGTAATCGGGGATATCTACTGCGATATTGACGGCTCGATCCAGATGACTGTGAAGGCGACCAATTCCGAGAACCCGGTCTATGTGTACGATCCCCAGACCGGCGCTGTCCGCCACGGCGTGGCGGGCAACGGCCCGGTGATTATGGCCGTGGATAAACTGCCCACGGAATTGCCCCGGGAAGCCTCGCAGTTTTTTGGAGATGCGCTGCTGCCCTTTGCGCCCGCCCTGGCAAAGGCAGATTTCAGCGCCGACTGGGAAACCATCGAACTGCCGGAGGAATTCCGCCGCGCCGTGATTATCTATCGCGGCGAACTGACCGAAAAATTTAAGTTTTTAGAAGAACACGTGCAGGGAGCCTGATCCGGCGCCGAACGCGCCGGCCAGCACCGAAAGATAACCGGAGAGCAAAAAGCCCGGTAAAATACCGGGCTTTTTTTCTATTTAATGTCTGGCCGAATAGTCACTAAGTATCTGTTTATAATCGGTTGAAAAGTAATAAATTCCCACAAATGTTTAACATAAATATTGAACTTACGCAAGATAATTCACGAAAAGAGGTAACATTGGCCAACGTTTTTATTTTAGGCATATGAGGCATGTCAAATTGCACTTCATTTCCCCGAA
>JAJRYW010000292.1 GCA_024275555.1 Calditrichota bacterium
AATCAGGCCCATTAAACTGGATACCCCAAACCATACTATAATTCGCATCATATTTTATAACAAACCAATCAGTCTCACCGATCAAATTACCAAATAAAGATTGACCGGTCTCACCGGAGACATAAATATAATCAGTAAAAGCAACAACACCATAAACACCGGTATAATTATTACCAACACCTTGAATATGAACAATATCACCCGTATTCGGATCAAACTCATAAAGAGCGCCATCAGGGACAAACACCCGTCCATCCTCACCAATCTCTATCTTTCGTGGCATAAAGGCAAAATCCTGACTGGTCCAAATAATATTCCCATCTCCGTCCAGTTTGGTCACATTGCCGGGGCCGCCAAACTGATTTGGCACAGCCGTCAGCACATACACCTCATCCTGCCCGCCTCCGCTGTAGACTGCAATGTCGCGAGAGTAATAAGCGTAGTTTGGCAAAATTATTTTCCACAATAATTTACCATCTGGATTAAATTTCCATACAGCTACACTTCTCATTCCACCACTTGCATAAACATAACCATCATTGGTAATTGATAAACGCTCCATACCACCAATAGGCACTCTCCACCGCGGAGTAGTGTCGGCCTGGGTGGTGAAAGAGAAGGTATAATCAGCCATCGGATTGCCAGCAAGGTCGGTGACGCCGGAGAGGGTGACGGTGTAGGTGGTCTGCCAATCCAGAGAATCCGGGGTAAAGCGAACGGTATCATTGCTTACAAAATAATTACCACTAACATTGCCATTAGGCCCGCTAACCGCAAAAGTTGCGGCATTGACGCTGGCTGGATCAATGGGCTCGGAAAATACCGCCCAGATGTCCGTATCCTTGGCAATGCCGGTGTCGCCGTCTGCCGGATAGGTTTCTACCACCTGAGGAGCAATATCGTCCGGTTTGACGGTAAAGGAGAAAGTGTAGTCCTCAGGCAGGCGGTTGCCGGACAAATCCGCAACCTGCGTGGTAACGGTGGCGGTGTAGGCGGCGCTGAATTCAAGCGGATTTTGCGGGGTAAAGGTGAAGGTAGAGCCTGCTACTGTGAAAGTTCCAGAAATTGTATTGCTATTTTCATCTTTTAGATAAAAACCATTGTGGGGCACTATGACCTTTTCCGAAAACATCACCCTGATTACTGCTTCGCGCTCAACTCCGGCAGCGCCATCTGCAGGCTCGGTGCTGACCACCTGCGGCGGAATTGTATCCGGTATGGCAGGCGCTTTTTCTGTGGTGAATGTCCAGGCGTAGTCCTGCTTCATGGCATTGCCGGCTTTGTCCCTCACACCGGCTTTGACTGTGGCGGTGTAGGTTGTGGAGTATTGGAGGTTAGCATTCGGCACAAAAAGCGCCTGTTTTTCCTCCACCGACAAATTACCCGCAACATCCGTGCTGCCATACCTCAAAGTCATCTGCAGGCTGTTTGGTTGAATGGTTTCACTGAAGTGAACGATTAGAGAACATCTGACGCTGACGGAACTGGCCTGATTCGCCGGGAAGACGGAGAGAATTTCCGGCGGAGTTTGATCGACAGGAGGTTCGGTACCTTTTTTCTGGCAGAAAAGGAAAAAAAGAAGCGTTAAGGCCAACCATAAACGGGATGCAAAGGGAGATTTCATGGTATTTATCCGGTTCTTGGTTTAGTAAAAAATAAATAGGGAAAAGGGAAAAATCAATAAATTTGAAGGGATAAACAGGAATTTTACGATTTACAAGGTCAAACTTCTCGGGAATTAAACACCTACACCCCACGGGGCTACTCAGCTGGCACCCCGCCCGGGATACAAACCCGTAGCCCGACTCGCCAGAGTCGGGAAAATTGCCGATCGAGATAGACGAGGCGGCTTTGGCTGCGGGGAGAAAAACTCCGTCGTTTATCTCT
>JAJRYW010000293.1 GCA_024275555.1 Calditrichota bacterium
CATCCGCTTAATATCTTTGACTGACTTAGACATAATTATCCTCTATTTTTATTTGAGTTTGCACTTAATACAAGATAAGAGGGTTTTATGTCTAAGTCATTTTATTTTATAAATTTATCTCGTTTTGTCTAAACACCCTTTTATATATTAAGAAGCAACCTTCAACGGATTTTAAATTCATCATTTGTCTTAATTTCTTATAAAACTGCATCCCAGGTTTCCGAACAACCATTAGACTTAGAAACCACGAAATGTGGGGCGAAAAACAGGGCGATCAACGCAATAAAGGTTCATAAGGGAGTTTATGATTTATCCGTGGGTTTTGAAGGGGGGCTGATTAAGAAAAAAAATATATTTCATATGGTATGCGTCGCTGTCATTGCTCGATCGCCGGATGAGTTTTTTACTGGGATTAGTGATCCTATTCCACTACCGAAAGAAGTGAATAATCTGATTGAAGACGGGCGACAATTTGGCGTGGTTATAAGAGAATACTACAAAGAGACAAATTTAAAAGCAGATGAAAAACATGTTATTAAAGAATTGATAAACAGAGAAAGCAGTTTCTCTCTGGCTCTTCTAAGGAGCTGGGAACAATTAACTTTCCCCGGCAGATAATCTCGAATGAGAAAGAGATTGCCCTTTAAAAAAGAGACGCCCATCAGGGCGTCTCTACATGTAAATACCTTTGCGATCTTCGCGCCTTCGCGGCAAAAACAGAAACCAGCTAAGTAAACCTTTGCCATCTTCGCGCCTTGGCGGCAAAGACTATTTCAGCAGGATCATCTTGCGGATCTGCTTAAACTCACCCGCCTCAAAGCGATACAGGTACACGCCGCTGGCTACCGGGGCGCCCACTTCATTGCGTCCGTCCCACACCGCCGTATAGCGTCCCGCTTCCATCCGCTCATTTACCAGGGTGCGCACCTTTTGGCCCAGCACGTTGTAAACCGAGAGCGTCACCTGCACTGCGTTGGGCAACTGGTAGGAAATGGTGGTGCTGGGGTTGAAAGGATTGGGATAGTTCGCTTCCAGGGCAAACTTACGAATAGGCGCGCTATCATCGCCAATCGCATTGATGATTCCCACCCGCAAGCTAACCGGGATAATAATCTCCGGATGAGCGGGGTCGTTGCTGGCCATAATCACCCGGGCCAGGTAGTCGCCGTCGTTCAATGCCGCGGCGTCGGCAATCACCTGCACATCCATGCTGCCGCCGGCCGGCACGGTTCCGCTGGAAGGATTGGCGCTCAGCCAGGCCGACTCGGAGGCAATCCGCACCGCCAGGTTGTCATGCACATAGGGGGCGTTGAAGACCACTTCCAGTCCGTCGGAGGCGTCGCTGTTTTCGATGCCGATGGTGGCGCTGGTGAGATCGCCCTGCATATCCAGGTATTGGAAGAGCATCGAGCCGTCGGCGTGAATGCTGACCTGGAAGGTATACGGATCCGTGCCTCCAAAAGGCGGGATGCCGGTGTATTGCACAATCAATTCATCGGCGCTTGCCAGGTAATGGATGGTTCCGCCCGAGGAAGGATTCAGGTCATCCCAAAAGGGGCAGATGATGTCGTTGGGATTATTCGTGTCGCCGATGGGATCGTTCGAGTAGTCCGTGCCATCGCTTCCAAAGGTTAAATAGCCGTTCGAGCTGATCTTGATGGCCGTTTTATCTACCCCGTAAAACGAAAAGGTAAAGGGCAGCGTCACTTCCACAAAATCGTCATCGCTGAGGATGACCTGGGTACCGGAGCCGGTGATGTCGACCCAGTTAAAGACGGGGCCGCCGGGCTCGTCGCTGTCGATCCAGCGATAGCCAAAATTATCCGGGCCGCCGCTGCCTTCAATCGGCGAAAGGCCCTGGCGATAATCCGAGTCGCCCTTGGGAATTTCAATGCCCAGTTGGGTTTCATAACCGCGCCGTTCATTGACGCTGCGGTCGCTGCCGCGCTTGGAAACATCTTCATCCCGGAGGTTAAAGGTCAGGTCGCTGGCCCCGCTGTTGGTGATGGTCAGGGTCAGCGAATCCATCTCTCCGCTGTTGAGATTAAACGCAAAAGAATCGGGATTAACGCCGGCAACCGGTGCGCCGACAAAACAATTGACTACATTGCTGGGAGCGCTTTCGTTTACCGGGCTTTCGTTATCGATTGCGGTCACATGGTAGGCGTAAATAACTCCCGGCGCCGGGGCGTCGGTGTAGGATTGCACGCCCGGGGCCAGGCTGGCAATCTGCAGGCCGTCGCGGTAGATCCGGAGGGAGTCAAGGTCGTCCAACGGGGCGCCGTCTTCCTGGGTGGTCGGGTCGTCCCAGGTCAGGGTCACGTCAATCAGGTTGGAGGCGTCGCAGTCGAGGTTGGCCGGGGCTGCCGGGATCGGCGAACCGCCGGCATGCCAGCCGGCTTCGGTGGGCAGACTGCTGCGGCCGTCGGAAAACAGTTTGGCGGTGATGCGATAGCTGTAAAATTGGCCGTCGGTCAGGCCGGCGTCAACATACGTCCCGGTCCCGCCGGCGACGCTATCCAGCATTGTCCCGTCCCGCTCGATCATAATCTGGAAATCGGAAGGTGAAATCGGCGTGCCGTTAACCAATTGGGTGGGGTCTGTCCAGCCCAGGGCGATGCTCGTGGGCGTATTATAATCGCTGTAGGCCGAAAAATTCGCCGGAGCAGTAGGCGCCTGCGGATCGGCCGGGATGGTGACGTTATAACCGCGTTGATCAAACCAGAAAAAGATTCGTGTTAAATTCACCCCGCCGTGGAGATTCAAATCGGCCTGCAAAAAGGCCTGGGCGGCGTCTTCCTGGTTGGTGCTTCCGTGGGTCATAGAGAGCGCTTCCAGAAAGTTGGCGTCGCAGGCTTCCCGGCCGATATCCTCATAAATCTGCATCAGGGTGGAGGCCCACATCTGGCCGTCGGTATGGATTTGGCCGACCAGTCCTTCCGGATAATGAGCCGTATAATTCGTTATTCTCCCGGGCCAGAACTGGTTATGGCCGTCCCATTGAAACACCCAGAAGTATTGCGGATCAGCCGGGGTCCAATAGCCGGTGCTGCGATTGTACGAGTTGGCCCAATAATCGCCGGAGCCTTCACTCAGGCCGTCTACCTGGGAGAGGTTGCCGTTGGTCAGCCAGTCGTGCAGGCCGTGGCCCAGTTCGTGCAGGATAACATCGGCGTCCTCGGAATCATCCACGCCGCCTTCCCCCCAGGCCAGTTGACCGGTGGAAGAGATATAGTGGGAGTTATCGTCGCCGTTCAACCCGTGCGGATCGCCCTGAACCCCGCCGCTATACTGGATGGGCATCAGGGAGAATCCCAGCGTCTCATTGATGTAGCGCATGGATTGATCCAGGTGGAAGTAAACATTGGCCGCTTCAAAATCGGCCGGAAAACGGGTAGCATGCCAGAGGCTGTCGGAGCGGCTGAAGAGACCGTTGAAGGGAGCTTCAATATCCACGATGTGGGCATAAGGGCCGCTGAGAACATATTGGCTGCCGTCAAAGTCGATATCCTGCAAGGTGCGTTCCACGATATGCGCGACCAGCGAATCGGTGTCGGCGTCGTTGTTGTCGGCAAATTGACCGCCATAAGTGGCCCGGGCGTGCGTCAACGGATCGGGATCGAACAC
>JAJRYW010000294.1 GCA_024275555.1 Calditrichota bacterium
AAAGAATTCAATTTCCCCAGTAGACTATTGTTACTTTTTTCCTTTTTCCGGCAAAAATATAGCCATGCCGCCCGGGTAAATCAAGCTGAAAGCCTTTTTGAGAGAAGCATGAAGCCGCCGCCGGAACAGGTTGTTAATTGATCTTGCAGATTTACCGGGAATCTCTTTAATTAGGCCATGCGCAACCAGACAACCCGGCCGTCCGCCTCTTCCTCCCGCCTTACCCTCAAAGTGATCCTGGTGTCGGTGGGCCTCTCGCTCTTCCTGCTGGCCAGTTCCAGCTACATCGCGCTGAAAATCGGTGCGCTTCCCTGGCCGATTGTTTTTTCGGTGATCATGTCCGGCGGTTTGCTGACCCTGTTTTCGTCCCGGCGAAACCGTCCCGGGGTGCATCAGATCAACATTGCCCAGGCCGGGGCCAGCGTGGGCGGGCTGGTTGCCGCCGGTGTGGCATTTACCCTGCCGGGCGTCCTCTATCTGAATCAAACCAAAGGAACCCACATCGACCCGCCCGATCCCTGGATGCTGGGCGTTTTGATTGCCCTGGCCGGTGTCTCCGGGGTGCTGCTCTCCCTGCCGCTGAAAACCACTTTTATAGACCGGGAAAACTTGCCTTTTCCGGCCGGGACAGCCGGCGCGGAGTTGCTTAAATTAGGCAAAACCGGGGGAAGCCAATTAGCGAGTATTACCGCAGTAGGCAGCGCCGCGGCAATTTTTGCCCTGTTGCGGGAGCTGTATTTCCCCGCCTCTGCAACCACCCTGACCGTCCTCATCCCGCTGGGCGTCTACCTGACTTTGCTGCCCATGCCCCTGGCGGTCGGGAGCGGATATATCCTGGGGCCGCGGGCCAGCCTGTCCTGGTTGGCCGGTGCGGCCGTGGGCTGGTTGGGCATTATTCCCCTGCTGATTCACCGGCAATGGGAGTTCCCGCTCGCCCGCTCTTTTACCCAGAACCTGGGCATGGGGATGGTTTTAGGCGCCGGCATCGCCTTTCTGGTTGCCTATGTGCTGCCGCGCATCAAGGCCATCATCGTCCCGCTGCTAAAAACGGAACGCCGCTACCTGGTCGTGCTGCCCTTCGTTTCCTGCCTGGCCGCACTGGCGTTGAACATGGCCGGGGCGCCCTGGCTGGCGGCGCTGCTCACTATTGCCGGAACCTGGCTGATGGTGGCCGTGGCCGCACGCATGACCGGCGAGACCAACATCAATCCCCTGGAGCAGTTTGGCATCTTTATCGGTTTGCTGATTGCCTTGCTCTTTCAGGCCCTGGAGTTCGAACTTTCCCTGTGGTCATCTTTTTTGATTGTCATCTTTGTCAGCGTGGCTACCGCCGTGGCCGGGGATGTGGGGCATGATTACAAATCCGCCCAGATTATCGGCACCGATTTCCGCTCGATTGTTGCTATCGACCTGATCACCGCAGCGGTTGCCGGCTTTGCCGCCCCGTTTGTTTTCGAGACCATCCGCGCCGGTTTTGCCGAACAGCTTTTTACCGCGGATATGCCGGCCCCGCAAGCCCGGATGGTGGCCGGAAGCATTTTGGGGTTTGCTTTTCCGGCGGTTTTCTGGAGCGGATTTACCATCGCCTTTGTCGGCGAGATGGTCAACCAGCAGCTCCCGGAGCGTTTCCGCAACCGCTTTTTGATTATGCCGTTTGGAATTGGGGTGTTCCTGGGGTTGGGGTTTGCCCTGCCCATTGCCGCCGGTTCGCTGATCCGCATGTATATCGACGGCCGCAAACCGCACCTGTACCACCTGGGCTTATTAATTGCCGCCGGGGTGATGGGCGGCGAAGGCATCGCCGGGTTTATGAACGGGGCCTTGGTCAGTGCAGGGCTGCCCGGGCCGGAAGGCAGTGCAATACTGATAGCGGTTTTCCTGTTCCTGGGGATCGCCGCGCTGATCCGCCAAATCCGCCCTCGCCAATCCTGAACGAAACGCTATTTTCCGCCCGGGGGCTGTTTCCACCCCCGCACCAGCAAGTAAACGCCGATCAGGACAAAGGGGATACTCAGAATCTGGCCCATATTCAGCGCCATCCCGACTTCCCAGGTTTCCTGCACTTCTTTAAAAAATTCCACAAAGAAGCGAAAACCGAACACGGTGATCAGAAACAAACCGAACAGCACGCCCCGGCGATCCCGGACGGCCGGTTTTTGGTAGAGCCGGTAGAGCAGGTAGAAGATGGACAGGTAAGCCAGCGCCTCGTAAACCTGGGCGGGATGACGTGGAACGGGATTTTCCTCATAGCGGGGGAACAGCAGCGCCCAGGGCACATCGGTGGGCCGCCCGACAATCTCGGAATTAAACAAGTTGCCCATCCGGATAAAAAAACCGGAGAGAGCCACTACAATGGCAACCCGGTCGCCGATCCACAGGAAAGATTGACCGGTCTTTTTGTGCGAGTAATACCACAAGGCGGTCAGGATTCCCACAGCGGCCCCGTGACTGGCTAAGCCGCCCCGCCAGATCTTCAAAATTTCCAGGGGATTGCTGAGGTAGTAGCCGGGGTCGTAAAAAAGACAGTGTCCCAGTCGCGCCCCTATGATGGTTCCCAGGAAGACGTATAAAAACAGATCGTCCACATCGGTTTGAGGTTTTTTTTCCAGCGCAAAAAACCGGCGCATCAAGTGGTAGCCCAGCAAGAAGGAGATGATGAACATCAAGCTGTACCAGCGCAGTGCAAAAGGGCCAATCCGAAAAATCTCCGGCCCAATCGTCCATTCATTCACGGGATATCCTCACTATTTTTACGATTCCTGATCTGATTGCGGTGCTATTCGGTAGCGGGCATTTTGGCTTTATAGCCGACCTTCTCGATTGCAGCGATAATTTTTTCCGGGTTGATTTTAGCCGGATCAAAAGCCACCACGGCGGCGCTTTCTGCCAGGCTGACCTGGTGTTCGATTACTCCCTCGCAGTTTTCCAGCGCTTTATTTACTGCTTTGACGCAGTTTTCACAGGTCATCCCTTCCACTTGCAGGATTACCTTTTCAGAAGCTACGGTTTGCGCTGCTTGCTTCTCGGCAACTTTAGGAGCATCCCCCGAACACGAAGCGGCCATGATCATGCCGGCCAGGATCAATACTGTTAATAATGATTTCATCATTTGTCTCCTTTGCTTATCGGACATATTGCTGCAAAATGTAGGATGTTCGGATGATAAAAACAAGCCCCAAGCCAATCGGCCGAATGTTGCACCGTTGCAGAGCGAACTTCCGAAAAAAGCATTGTATTTGCCCCGCTCCAAATTTAGTTTTCCGACGCTTAGACCAATCGGGGAACGAGAAGCTTCCTTGTTAAGTATTGCCGCGAAGCTCGCAAAGAAACTACCGATAAAAAACCAGGACATCGTGCGAAGACACGAAACGTGCAGGGAAATCACCTGCTGAAAATTTAGCAACCCCTTTTTTGCCTTCTTAACCTCTTTCACGGCAAAAATGTAAAAAAAAACAACCGGGAAGGAATTGAATGAGAATCCGCCAGTTCCAATCGATATTATTGTTGACGTTGCTGGGAGTGTTTTCCTGCTTTTCTCCCAGCCCGCAGAAAACAGCGGCAAATCTCGAAGAGGCCAATCGCCAATTGCTGACGGCGCTGATCCATGACGCCGCCGAAAAAAATGAGCTGATCCATCCCCGGGCTTATCAGTCCGCACAGCGTCTCGGGATACACTATCCTTCCCGCCCCGACAAGTTCTGGCTCCTCTACCCGATTGATGAAACGGTGATCGCCCGTTTCCTCGACAAGGAGGAAGCGCCCCGCTTTGAGATGGTCTCCGACGACGGAGAATACCAGGTCAGCCGGTTTTTATTCCCCAAAGATTCTCTGAAACTCCGCTTTTATTGGAAGGACGGCCAGCTAATCGCCCCGGTGGATTATTACACCCGCGATTGGCAGGTTATAAAGACCCGCTACTTCCAGTTCCGCATCAGCGATCCGTCCCGCTATCATCCTTACGCGGCGGCGCAACTGGATTCTTTTGTGGAAGAGATGCTGGAGCGGCTGCACGTTCCCGAAGAGGAAAGGCGGCGGCTGGAAAAGCGGAAAATTGTCTACTGCCTGGCCCGGGACGCCGATGAGGTGCAGCAGTTAAGCAGCTTCCCGGTGCGGGGCGTCTACCTGCTGGGGAATGATTACATCGTCTCCTTCTTTAATTGCCACCGGCATGAGGTTGCCCATCTGTTAATCAACTACGCCTTGAAAAACGCACCGCTGTATGTCTATCCTTTTTTACAGGAAGGATTTGCTTCCGCGTGGGGCGGCCGGGGAGATCAAGCCCCCGCGGTGATCGGCGATGTCGGGGTGTTTCTGGAGACAAGCGGTTTTTTAAGCTACCGGCAACTTTTCAATGTCGGCAATTTCCGTTCCCTGGACCCCTCCCTGAGCTATCCGGTCGCCGCTGTTTACAACCGCTTTTTAATGAGCCGCTGGGGGACGAAGGCTTACCTGGAATTCTATACGGCGCACAGCGCCGCCAAAGACGCCGCTCTTCCCCCTGTTACGCCGGCAGAATTACCGGAAGAGGCCGCCTTTAAGACATTTTTAAAGGAAACGGCGCAGCAGGTGCAGATCAGCGCTTTTCCGGAGAAGCCTCCCGGCAAGCCCTTAATTGAAGCGCACTGGGGCGCAGTGTGGGCCGATTCTCTTTTTTACTACTTCCGCCTGCGCGGCAGCATTCGTCTCCGGCCGGAACATCCACACCCGGGATTTGTCAGTGCGGAATTCCGGGAGGTCTTTCCCGATCTCCGCTACAGCGGGGAACAATATGTCCTGAGCGTCAGCGAGGATGAGGTCAAGCTGTTCAACTTTTACACGGCTGTTTTACAAGCGTTCTATGCCCGGGGACTAAGCACCGCTCCCTGGCCGATTCGCAGCGATGACGGAATGTATCAATTCCGCCTGCGCCGGGAAACGTTGCCGGAGAACCTCGCCGAATTTATTGTTTCCCAGTAGCCTACTAAACATGCGAAAAAACGCGAAAGATGATAAACCAAAGTAGCCCCGGTTGCCTGAAATTAAAAGAGCTAATAGCCAACAGCTAAAGGCTAATAGCTCAATTTAGGTTTGTGCATTTCGTGTATTTGGCAGGCAGAACAGGAATGTCCGGCAAACCAAATTCCATCTCCCGGCGGCCCTCTTCCGCTAAAGTTCTCCGGGCAGCTTTACGACAATTGTATCATTCGGCCAGGGCCGATGGAGTTGGGAAGGGAGAAACCGTCATTTCAATCGCACGCTTACCTGATTGGCCCGGTTTCCTCCCACAAAGACAGAATAAAGGGACAAGTTGTTAAACCGAAAGGAGATCGGTGATATGAAACGGGTATTGTGGATTCCATGTATCTTAATGGGGGGAGTTGCCAGTGTACTGGCCCAGGCGCCGGCGCCCGCCCCGCCCGCCGCTGCGGCCAAAATAAATCCGGCGGCGCCGGCCGGTCAAAACGCCCCGGCGATGGTGTTTTCCGGAGACCCGCGCGAAATTCCCATCATCACGGTGGAGGATTTCCGCGCCGGGTGGGAAAACGACCGCGTGCACCTGGAATGGACTACCGCTACCGAATTTCAGAGCGAGCGGCTTTTCCTGGAGCGCAGCGAGGATAACCGGGTCTTCACCATAATCAGCGAATTTGCCGGGCAGGGCGTCAAAGCCTCGCCAACCGTTTACCGTTTTGATGACGGCATGGTGCGCCCGGGGGCGTTGTATTACTACCGATTGGTTAGTCAGAATGCCGAAGGGGAAATCTCAGTGCATCAAACCATTTCCAGTTCCCCTCCGATTGCCCAACCTCTACGGTGATTTTTTGATACAGCAAGCCAGCCCGGTTTCCGGAGATGTTCCGGAGACCGGGTTTTTTATTGTACCGCGGCGTTTGGTTTTTGAAGCGAGTGGGATTACTTTTAGCTAATGTCTAATTGGAGGAAGAGCATGTCAGCCGATAGAAATCCGCTTGATCCGGAGTATTTACGCGCGCACCTGATTAGCCCGGCTTCGCTCTACAACCGGGCGGCAACACTGGTCAGCTCCGGCTCATGCACCCTGAAGGAGCAGCAGCAAGACCGTTTCCTGGTGCTGGTAGAAGACCTTTTCGAGGATTTTCCGGTGCAGGTAGAGCTGGCCGGGGGCGCGCTTTCTTACCAATGTCCCTGCGCCTCGGCCCTGACCTGTTGCCATCATGCGGCGGCGGCCCTGCTCTACCTGGCCCGGCTTCGGGAACAGGAGGCTTCTGCGCCGCCCAGCCAAATTCAATACACCCGGGAGGAGATGATTGCCCGGGTGCTGCAAGAGCGCCGGCAACGGGCGGAGCAGGAAGCCTATCAGATCGATTTTGCCGACAATGTTTACGGCGTGCACCGGCTGACGGCGGCTTCCGGGCAGGTGTACCAATTAACCCTGCGGGATTTTGACCGGGAGGTCGGCTATTGCTCCTGCCCGGATTATCGCACCAACAAGCTGGGCGCCTGCAAACACCTGATCGCCCTCTTCCGCAGCATTCGCCGCAAATACCCGGTGGAAAAATACCTGCAAACCCAGGCCTATCCCTTCGTGGAAATTTATTGCGATCCCCAGAAATCCTATCACATCACCTATTTTTACAAAGGCAGTCTGAACATCCACATTGCCGCCTTGCTGGAGAAATACTTTCCCGGCGATGGCTACGTCTACCCGGAACAGTACGACCGGTTTATCGAATTCCTGAGCAAGGTGGAGGGGATGAAGAAGGTGGTGGTGCGCCCGGAGGTGTTGGCTAAAATTGAAAAATATGTCGATCAGCAGTTTTTGATGCACCTCTCCCAAAGCGCCCGGCCGGATTTTTCGCTGATGAGCGAAGAATTGCTCCCCTTCCAAAAAGAAGCGGCGCTCAAAGCGGTTTTTCAAGCGGGGATAATTCTGGCGGATGCACCGGGGCTTGGCGCCGAACTCCAGGCAACGGCTGCGGCGGTGATCAAGCGGGAGTTGTTCGGTTTCCAGCGCTGCCTGGTGATCACTGCCGAGGCGCGCCTTGAAAAATGGCAGCGGGATATCCGCGGCTGGGTGGGGGAAGAAGCCCCGGTTTGCCAGGGGGACCGCGGGCGGCGGGCGGAGATTTACCGGGCCGAGCAGCCCTATTTCCGAATTGCCTCCTACGCGGCGGTCCGCCAGGATGGGGAACTGCTCCGGCAAACGCCGGTCGATTTAATCATCCTCGACGAGGCCCAGCAAATCAAAGACTATTCCAGCCCCGCTTCGATCGCTGTAAAAGCGCTGCCCAAAAAACACGCCCTGGTCATCTGCCCGCTTCCCCTGGAGCAGCGCCTGGGCGATCTTTACTCGATCATGAACTTCATCGAC
>JAJRYW010000295.1 GCA_024275555.1 Calditrichota bacterium
CTTTGTGGACGGCTGCCGGATTCCTTTTTTGAAATCCGGCACAGACTATAAAAACCTGATCTCGTATGATCTGGCCCGCATGGCTATCAAGGCGCTGCTGGACAAGACCCTGGTTCCCAAAGAGCGCATCGACTGGGTGATTATGGGCAATGTGGTCTCGAACCTCAGCACCAGCAATGTAGCCCGTGAGGCCGCCCTGGGGGCCGGAATTCCGGAAAAGACGCCCGCGGTTACGGTTACGCTGGCCTGTGTCTCGGCCAACAAGGCCATCACAGACGGGATTGACCTGATCCAAACCGGCCAGGCGGATGTGGTGATCGCCGGCGGTACTGAGAGCCTTTCCGATATTCCCATCCGTTTCCGCAAACGCTTCCGGCAAAAACTCCTGGAATCCCAAAAGTACAAAAAACCGCTGGATTACCTGAAATTCCTGAAAGGCTTGCGTTTTAGCGATCTGCTTCCCGAGATTCCCGCGATTGCCGAATATTCCACCGGGCGCACCATGGGCGAAGATTGCGACCGGTTGGCCGCCCGCCTGGGAGTTGACCGGCAAGAACAGGATCAGTACGCGGTGCGTTCCCACCAGGCCGCTGCGCGGGCGACCCAGGAAGGGTGGCTGGCCGACGAGGTGGTTCCTACCCCCACCCCGCCCAAATTTAAGCTGATCGAACAGGACAACGGCGTGCGGGGCGATACGGATTTGGACAAAATGGCAAAACTCCGGCCCGCTTTTGTGAAACCCTATGGAACGCTCACCGCCGGCAACTCTTCCTTCTTAACCGACGGCGCTTCGGCGACCTTGCTGATGGCCGAAGAAACCGCCAAAGCGCTGGGATTTACCGCGAAGGCCCGCTTCAGAAGCTACGCCTACAGCGCCCAGGACCCCCAGGAGGAGTTGCTGCTCGGCCCGGCATATTCGATTCCCAAAGTGTTGGATAACGCCGGCGTCTCATTAAAAGAGATTGATGTGTTTGAGTTGCACGAGGCTTTTGCCGCCCAGGTGCTGGCAAATCTGAAGTGCCTGAACTCCGACCAATTTGCCCGGGAACACCTGGGGCGGAAAGAGAAAGTCGGGGAAATCCCGATGGATAAGTTGAACAACTGGGGAGGATCGCTCTCGCTGGGCCATCCCTTCGGAGCAACCGGGGGCCGCCTGGTAACCACCGCCGTGAACCGGCTTCATAAAGAGGACGGAGAACTGGCAATCGTCGCCAGTTGCGCCGCCGGCGCTATCGGCAATGCCATCCTTATCGAACGATGTTAAAGCTACATAGCAAGTTCACGTTTCACGAATCACATTGCATAAATCACGAAATCAAATAAAAAGGCATAAAAATAATAGACGATACCTTTCGGAGGAGTGAACATGCCCTATACACAAGTGGAAAAACAGGATGGCGTAGCAATTGTCTGGCTGGACCAGCCCGGGGAAAAAGTGAACACCCTGGGTCTGGAAATGGTGGGAGAGTTCCAGGCTTTGCTGGATGATCTGAACGGCGATCCGGAGGTCAAGGCGGTGGTGTTGATCAGCCGCAAAAAAGACACCTTCATTGCCGGGGCGGATTTGGAAGCGCTGCAAAAATTAACCGAGCCGGGGTCGGTGGAAACATTAAGCCGCCGGGGGCATGAGGTGCTCAATCGTTTGGCGGATTTTCCCAAACCGGTCGTGGCGGCTATTCACGGCGCGGCCCTGGGGGGCGGTCTGGAAGTAGCCCTGGCCTGCCATTACCGGATTCTCAGCGACGACCCCAAAACGGTTTTAGCCCTGCCGGAAGTAAAGTTAGGCTTGCTCCCCGCCGCCGGCGGCGCCCAGCGCCTGCCCCGGCTGATCAGCCTGCAAAAGGCCCTGGATATGATGCTCACCGGAAAAAATATCTATCCCCGCCAGGCCAAACGGATGGGATTGGCCGACCACCTGATTCATCCCTATGGGTTGCTCCAGGCGGCCAAACAGGCCGCGCTGGATTTGGTCAAAAAGCCTATTCGCCGCAAAAAGAAAATCTCCTTCGTGGAAAAACTCCTGGAAAGCAATTCGCTGACCCGGGGAATTGTGTTCAACAAGGCCCGCCAGATGGTGGAGCGGCAGACCCGGGGCAATTATCCGGCGCCGTTCAAGATTCTGGAATGCGTGGAAATCGGTCTGGACAAGGGGATGAAAGCCGGTCTGGACGCCGAGGCGCTTAATTTCGAATACCTGGCCCGCACCTCCCAAGCCCAGGAACTGATCAACCTCTTTTTTGCTATGACGGCGCAAAAGAAAAATCCCCGGCCGGAACTGGTGCGCCCGGTAACCCGACTGGGCATGATCGGCGCGGGATTTATGGGCGCCGGGATTGCCAATATCTCCGCTTCAAAGGGTATCGAGGTGGTGCTGAAGGATATCAGCATGGAGGCGTTAAGCAAAGGAGAAAAAACCGTCTACGACGACCTGGAACGCAAAGTGCGCAAGCGGGCTATGTCTGCCTTCGAGCGCGACAGGATCATGAGCCGTATTCACCTGGCTGTCGATTACCAGGCGTTTAAAGGGCTGCCGCTGGTCATCGAAGCGGTGTTCGAGGATTTGGAACTGAAGCACCGCATCATCAAAGAAGCGGAGGCGGTTCTCCCGGAGGAGTGCATCTTTGCCAGCAACACCTCCTCTCTGCCGATTTCGGAAATTGTCAAAGCGTCGCAACGCCCCGAGCAGGTGATCGGGATGCACTATTTTTCCCCGGTTCCCAAGATGCCCTTGCTGGAAATAATTGTCACCCCGCAAACCGCCGATTGGGCGGCGGCGACCGCCGTAGAGGTGGGCATCAAACAGGGCAAGACGGTGATTGTGGTGAATGACGGCCCCGGTTTTTACACCAGCCGGATTCTGGCCCCCATGCTCAATGAGGCCCTGGTGCTTTTAGAGGAAGGCGGGGAAATTCGCCATATTGATCAGGCTATGCGCAGATTCGGCTTCCCGGTGGGGCCGCTCACCTTGATCGACGAGGTGGGCATTGATGTGGGCGCGCATGTGGCGGAAATATTGGGAGAGATGTTTGCCCATCGCGGCGTTGCCCCCAGCCCGGCCATGAAGAAACTGAGTGAGGCCGGCTACCTGGGCCGGAAAAATCAAAAAGGATTCTACCATTACCAACAGAAAAAGGGGCGGGGTAAGAAAAAAGAGGTCAATCAGACCATTTACAGATTCTTCGGCGGCCCCAGCCGGAAAAAACATCCCGCCCCGGAAATCCAGGATCGCCTGGCCCTGGTGATGATCAACGAAGCGGCGCGCTGCCTGGAGGAGGGTATTCTGAACTCTCCCCGCGACGGCGACCTGGGCGCCGTCCTGGGATTGGGATTTCCCCCGTTCCTGGGCGGGCCGTTCCGTTACATCGACCGCCTGACCCCCGCGGTGGTGCTCTCCACCCTGGAGGAACTGGAGCAAAAACACGGGGCGCGTTTTACCCCGGCGCAGATCATCCGGGATTATGCTGAAAAGAATAAAAAATTTTATCAATAAGGAGCGAGGCGGATTCTGTTTTGGGGAATAGGCCATTGTTTGTCCAATGGGCGAATCGATGAGCGGGAGAAGGGGGAAAGAGCGACAAAATTTAATTTGTCGGTGGTGCGGTTGTTTAGGCAAACTCCATTTTTAATCGCTACTGTCTGATAACCGTCAGGAGTGTCAAACTTCAGTTTGACATTCGTCGGCGGATAACCCGGCAGGAGTGTCAAAATTCAGTTTGACAAATACCGGATGAATGATCCAGTCGATCCTGCCGCCTGAGCGGCGCCTGTGGCGTTCATCCTTTCCCAAAAAAATATAAACTTGGACAGTTTACCCACAACATAGAACCAAAAATATCGGAACAGGGAAACCATGAAATCACTATTCTTTACCGAGGAGCATCAGCAATTCCGGAGTATGGTGGGCAAGTTTATGGAGAAGGAAATCGCCCCTTTTGCCAATCAATGGGAGGCCGACCGGGCTATTCCCCGGGAAATCTGGAAAAAGATGGCCGCGAACGAGCTGCTGGGCGTTCCGCACCCCGCAGCCTACGGCGGCAGCGAAGCCGATTTTTTCTATTCGGTGGTCTTTTTGGAAGAACTCTCCCGCAGCGGTTTAGCGGGATTTGCCGCGGCGGTGGGGGTGCATGTCTATATTGCCCTGGCATACATTGCCGAGTTTGGCAGCGAAGCTCTCAAGGAGGCTTACCTGCGCCCCGGGATTGCCGGGGAAAAGATCGGCGCGCTGGCGGTTACCGAGCCGGACGCCGGCTCCGATGTGGCGGCTATCCGCACCCGGGCAAAACGGGAAGGGGATATTTACATCATCGATGGGGCCAAGACCTTTATCACCAATGGATATTACGGGGATTTTATTGTGGTTGCCGCCAAAACGGAAACGGCGGAGGGCGCCGGGGGCATCAGCCTCTTTGTGGTGGACCGCAACGCCGAAGGAGTCAGCGCCCGCAAGTTAGACAAAGTGGGCTGGCACTGCTCGGATACGGCAGAACTCTCTTTTGACGGCGTGAAAACGCCTGCGGCAAATCTGCTCGGCGAGGAGAACATGGGCTTTTACTACATCATGCAATGCTTCCAATTGGAGCGACTGATGGCCGCTATTACCTCGGTAGCCGGGGCAAATTTTACCCTCGAGCACACGCTTCAGTACATCAAAGAGCGGCAGGCGTTTGGCCGCCCATTGGCCAAATTCCAGGTGCTGCGCCATAACCTGGCCGACCTGGCCACTGAAATCGAGGCGGCCCGGCAATTGACCTACCAGGCGGCTTACCAGTATGATCAGAAGGAGGAGGCCGTCAAACTGTGCAGCATGGCCAAGCTGTATGCTTCCGAGGTAGCCAAAAAAACCACCGATGTCTGTCTGCAATGCTTCGGCGGCTACGGCTACATGGATGACTACCCGATCTCGCGTTTCTACCGCGACGCCCGGGCCGGAACCATTGTGGGAGGAACCTCGGAGATCATGCGGGAGATCATCGCCAAAATGGTGATCGACCAGGTGAGCTATTCTCCCCCCGGGCAATCTAAAAGCGCGCCTCAAGCCGAAGCGCCGGTTCGGAAAAGCGAAAACCAGGCCTCCCCCGGGGCGCCTGCCGCGGAACCGCCAACCGCAGCCGCAACGCCGATCAGCAAGGCCGGCAATCCCACCGCGCGGGAGGTGGTCTTCGATCTGCCCAACCGTTTCCGCCCCGATAAGGCCGGGGACTACCGGGGAACCATTCACTTTATCATCAAAGGGGAAGGCGGGGGAGAGTTTACCGTGGAAGTGGGCGAAGGACTATGCCGGGTGCAGGAAGGGCTGCATGGCGATGCGGTCTGCCGGGTGCAAACCAGCGCCAAAACCTACCTGGATATCGAAACCGGGCGCACCAATCCCCAGGTGGCCTTTATGATGGGCCGGGTGAAGGTCACTAACGTTACCGAACTGATCAATTTTACCCGGATGTTTGATAAAATGCCCGACACCTGAAGAGCAGCCGGGGAGGAAGAAAAAGAACCCGGAACACCCCAACAAGCCCAGGCTGTCGAATCACATCCTGCGCCATCTTCCGGAACAGCGCCCGCCCCCTTGAGCGGCGTGCGCATCTTAGACCTGACTCGCCTCTATCCCGGTCCCCTGGCCGCCATGTTCATGGCCGACCTGGGCGCCGAGGTGATTAAAATTGAAGACATTATCCGGCCGGACAGTATGCGCAGTTACCCGCCCTTTGTGGGCGGGCATTCCGCCGGCTACCTGGCGGTGAATCGTTCCAAGCAGAGCCTGGCGCTGAAGCTGAACGATCCGCGCGGCCAGGAGATCTTTTTCCGCCTGGTCAAAACCGCTGATGTGGTGATCGAACAGTTCCGCCCGGGTGTGTTGGATGAAATCGGCCTGGGCTACACCGAGGCGATTAAAACCAATCCGGGCATTATCTATGTCTCGTTGAGCGGTTACGGACAAAAGGGCCCCTATGCACAAAAGGCCGGGCATGATATCAACTACGCCGGTTATGCGGGGCTGTTAGGGCTGAACGTCCATCCGGAGGGCGGGCCGGTGCTGCCCGGCGCCCAGATCGCCGATGTTGCCGGGGGCGCCTATATGGCCATCGTAGCCGTGTTGGCGGCGCTCCGCAGCCGGGATCAGGACGGCCTGGGCCAGCAGGTGGATGTTTCTATGCTGGATGGAACCTTGCCGCTGCTCAGTCTGCAACTGGCCCATTATTGGGCTACCGGGCGGAATGCGCCCTCCTGGCAGTTGCCGCTCTCCGGCGGGATTCCCGGCTATGGCCTTTACCAGTGCCGGGACGGCAACTATATCGCCCTGGGTGCGCTGGAGTCTAAATTCTGGGCGGCCTTCTGCCGGGCGGTGGAAAAGCCGGCGTGGATCGAACAACAGTTTGTGCAGGGAGAAGAAGCGGCTCGCTTAAAAGCCGAGGTTGCCCGGTTGTTTCTCAGCAAAGACCGCGCAGAGTGGCTGGACATCGCCGATCAGGAAAACTTTTGCCTGACGCCGGTGTGGGAACTGCCGGAGATCGAACGCGATCCGCATGTGCAATTCCGGGGGATGATTGTTGAGCAGCACTATCCCGAAGCCGGGCCGGTGAAGAGCGTCAATCAGCCGCTAAAATTTTCCCGGAGCAAACCGGCCGGACCGCGATTAGCGCCGTCGCTGGGGCAGCATACCCGGGAGATATTGTCGGGATTGGGATACGATCCGAAAGCCATCGAAGAACTACGCCGGGCAGGAGTTATTACTCAATAATGCGAATCACGAGTTGAAAATTTGACGCGGAGAAACGCTGAAAATTGTTTAAATAGTGTCTGGCCGAATAGTCACTAAGTATCTGTTTATAATCGGTTGAAAAGTAATAAATTCCCACGAATGTTTAACATAAATATTGAACTTACGCAAGATAATTCACGAAAAGAGGTAACATTGGCC
>JAJRYW010000296.1 GCA_024275555.1 Calditrichota bacterium
CGGGATTCGTGGCAACGCCATCCCGCGCCAACGGCGCCACGTTGTGGTTGGGAAAATGACAGTGGTTTTTTAAAGTTAATAATTACAGTTCTTTAAAAGGTAATAAGGTCTATTGTTTTTCAACAGTTTTCAGCGTTTCTCAGCGTCAAATTTTCAGCTTGTGATTGACATTGGCAATAAAATGATAGCAACAATGATGCAACCCGGCTTGAGGGACTGCAATGTTGTTTTTTGGGGCGGCCGGATTTTCCGGTAACCATTTGTTTTAGCATGATGATTAATTTACAGGAACCGGGCAGTTTTTTGTAAAATGATATTCATTTCGATTGCCAGACCTTATCTTTGCAGCCTGGAAGAACAAAACTATGAATCCTGAACAATTCATTTACAGCAATTACTTAACCATTCTAATCAAAGGAGCGCTTATGAAGAATGCCTGGCTTTGCGTAATTGTGCTGATCGGCGTGCTGAGCAGCGTAGTGCTGGGCGGGAGCAGTAAAATTCTCCCCTACCCGATTCACCAGAAACAACTCCCCAACGGGCTGAATATCGTCACGGTCCCGTTTGACAGCCCGGGGCTGGCGGCCTTTTTTATCGTCGTGCGGGTCGGTTCCCGTAACGAGGTGGAAAAAGGAGTGACCGGATTTGCCCACTTTTTTGAACACATGATGTTCCGGGGCACCGATAAATATCCCAAGGAAAAATACAGCGCCGTGCTGAAATCCATCGGCGCGGCGGCGAACGCCAACACCTCGTTGGACCGCACCGTTTATCACATGACCGGCAATGCGGAAAAGCTGGAAACCATGTTCGAACTGGAAGCGGATCGCTTCCGGAATTTGAACTATTCCGAGCACGATTTTAAGACCGAGGCCGGGGCGGTGAAAGGCGAGTACACCAACAGCACCGCCAGCCCGTACGTGCGGCTGCGCGAGATGATGCTCAACACCGCTTTTGACAAGCACACCTACAAGCACACCACCATGGGCTTTTTGGAAGATATTCTGGATATGCCCAACCAGTTTGAATATTCCAAGACGTTTTTTAACCGCTACTACCGTCCCGAGTATTGCACCGTTGTTGTGGTCGGCGATGTGACCCCGGAGAAGGTAAACCGGTTGGCGGAAAAGTATTTCGGGCAGTGGGAGCGGGGCCATTACCGGGCGGAAGTGCCGGTGGAGCCGCCCCAGAACGGGGTGCGTTATGTACACCTCCAAAACGGCAGCGTGCCCCCTTATTTCAGCCTCAATTTCAAGGGGCCGGCTTTCAGCGATCAGCAGATTGATATGCCGGCCCTGGATGTGCTGGCGTCTATTCTCTTCTCGGAGACCTCGGATTTGTATAAAAAACTGGTCATCGAGGAGCAGAAAGTGCGCTTCCTGGCCGGCGGCGCCTTCGATAGCCGCGATCCCAATCTCTTCTCCGTGCAGGCCTCGCTGATTAAAAAAGAGGATATGCAGTACGTCAAAGATGAGATTATGAAAGCCATCGAGGCTGTGAAAAAGGACGGCGTTGATCCGGCAAAACTTGCGGCGACCAAATCGCATCTCAAATACAGTTTTGCCATGAGCATCGACAATCCCACCGCCATCGCCAATTCCCTGAGCCACTATATCCAACTCACCGGCGATCCGGAATCACTCAACCGCCTTTATGCGCTCTATGACCGGGTCAGCGTGGAGGACCTGGAAACGGTTGCAGTGAAGTACCTGGTCGAAGACGGCTTAACTATTGCTACGATTTCACCGGACGCGGAAGGAGGTCTGAAATAATGAAAACCATACTTATATTCATGATGATGATTGGATTTGCCATGGCCCGGGAAGTTGTGGAGCTGCCGCTGCCCAAGGCCAACAAGGTGGTAATAAAACTCATGTTCCGCAACGGTTCCATCTGCGATCCGGCCGGCAAAGAAGGTTTAACATTTGCAACCGCCAATATGATTGCCCGGGGCGGAACCGGCGATTTAAGCTTTAGCGAGATTCAGGAAAAACTCTACCCGATGGCCGCATCCATCAGCGCCCAGGTAGACAAAGAAGTAACCATCTTCACCTTCCAGGTACCCACGGATTTCCTGGAGGAGTTTTATCCCATCGTGCGGGAGCTGGTGCTGCACCCGGCCTTTGCCGAGGCGGATTTCCGGCGGCTCAAGACCAATCAGCAAAATTATGTAGACCAGGTGATCCGGGCCTCTTCCGATGAAGTCTACAGTAAAAAAGCATTGGAAGATTTGCTCTTCCGGGGCACGAACTATCAACACATGATCCAGGGAACCTCTGCCGGGGTGTCGGCGATTACCCTGGAGGATGTCAAATCACACTACCGGAAGTTCTTTACTCAAAAAAATTTAATGATCGGGCTGGCCGGGAATTATCCCGCTGATTTTTTAAAGCAGCTTCAGGCGGACCTAAAGGCCCTGCCGGATCAGCAGCCGGAGATTCCTGCTCCCGGAACGGCTCGTACTCCCAATGGGATCGAGGTGGAAATCGTCTCCAAAGAGAATGCCTTTGGCTCGGCTATTTTCACCGGCGCGCCGTTGCCAATCACCCGCGCCGACGACGACTTTGCCGCCCTGATGGTGGCCAATTCTTACATGGGCGAGCACCGCAAATCCTATGGCCAGCTTTATCAGAAAATCCGGGAAATCCGGTCGATGAACTACGGGGATTATACCTACATCGAATGGTACGACCGGGGACACCGCTACCAGTTGCCTCCCTCCGGTGTGCCGCGGAGTTCCAACTACTGGGCAATCTGGATTCGGCCGGTGCAAATAGCCAAACAATTGCGGCAGCAGTACCCGGAGCTGCAGGACATCCCGATCGGGCACGCCCATTTCGCGCTGCGCCTGGCCCTCCGCGAAATTGACAACTTGATCAAACAGGGCATCAGCCAGGAAGATTTTGAAGCTGCACGCACTTTTTTGCGCAGCTACATCAAGCTCTACGCCCAGGGAGTCGCCGAGCAGTTGGGCTACCTGATGGACTCCCGTTTCTACGGGCGCAGCAATTATTTGCAGGAACTGGACCAGCTTCTGGCAAACGTTACCCGCGCTGATGTTAACCGGGCCATCCGCAAATACTGGCAAACCGAAAATATGTTTGTGGCCATCATCACCGACAAGAGCGAAGCCGAACCGCTGGCGGAAAGCCTGCGCAAGAATCTGCCTTCTCCGATGAGTTATTCCAATGTAGTCAAAGCCGGTTTGCCGGCGGACGTGTTGGCCGAGGATGAAGAAATTGCGGTGTACCCGCTCAACGTCGCTTCAGTTAAAATAATTGATTCGGCAAAGACGTTTCAATAACCTCTCCTTAGCAGTGGAAGGAGGCAACCTTCCACTGCTGTATTTTTTTAACCCCGAACTTACCAAAATTATTCTGAATACGTTTTTCTGGCCACATTTGTCTTGTTGCGCAGAGAAACAATAACCGGCCTTTTCTTCCGGCGTGTTTTAATTTGTTTTTCCTTGAAACCTTATATTGCTCTCCTTACCTTTTTACCAGACGCCCGGAAAACAACTTCTTCAGATATAGATTTCGTTCTCAATTCCCGCCCCAACATGGAGGTGGTGGAAATGAAAGAAAAGAAGTTATCCTACCCGGAGTTGCTCAAGCGCTATCAGGAACTAAGCAGACGCTATGAGAAACTTCGCAAGCAGCTTAAAACGCCTTCCCGGAAAAAACCCGGTTCTGCCGGCCCGACGCGGGAACATGGACGGGAAGCGGCTCCGGCCCCGCCCCTTGCCGCCGACTCGCTGAGCAATACCAAGTACGAAGCAGTCATGCTGCAAAGTCCGGATTGTATTTTTCTGGTTGATTTAAACTCACGTCGAATTATTGAAGCCAACCCGGCCATGTGCCGGCTGCTCGGCTACTCGGCCGGCCAGTTGAGGCAAATGAAATTGTACGATTTTATCGCCCATTCGCAAGCAGATGTTGACCGACAAATTCAGAAAATCACCAAAAGCGGTTCATCCTTTCTGGGCGAACGCACCTATCGGGATAAGGCCGGCGCGCTCATCCCGGTGGAAGTGCGGGTAAACCTGATCAACTTTGAAGAGCAGCAGGCCATGTGCGTAATTGCCCGGGATATCCGGGAGCGGAAGCAGGTCATCGAACAGCTCCGGGCCAGCCAGCGGCGCTACCAGGCTCTCCTCAACAATACGTTGGATATGATTTTTCTCCACTCCATCGATCAGGAACGAATATTGGAAGCAAACTCGACCACCCTAGAATACCTGGGCTATCGGCGCGACGAATTATACCAGATGTTGCCCGTGGAGTTGGTCTCTCCGGAGTTGCGCTATCGCAGACCTGCTTTACGAAAAGAGCTTCTGGAGAACGGCTACATCCTTTTTGAAACGGTTTTTCTGTCCAAGCAGGGAGAGCGGATTCCCGTTGAAGTTAACGGCCATTTAATCGAGATGGACAACCAGCGCATCGTCATCTCAGTGGTTCGCCCCCTTAAATCCCGCTGGCTGGCCCGGCAGCAGCTTTACCGCCGGGATGCCATTCTCGAGGCGGTCAGCCTGGCGGCGGAGCAATTTATCACCGAGGCTTCCTGGCGGGAAACCATCTTGCCGGTCCTGGAGAAATTTGGCCGGGCTGCCCAGGCCAGCCGGGTGTACATTTTTCAGAAAATGGGGGAGGACCGGCAATCCTTTGTTGTCAGCCAAATTTTTGAATGGTGCGATGATGGGATTGAACCCCAGATAGATAATCCGGCCCTTCAAAACGTGGAGATGTATTCGCAAGGCTATAAACGATGGGTGGAATTGCTGAAAAATCAGCGACCTATCTACGGAATTGTTTCTGATTTTCCTGTGGATGAGATAGCAATACTGCAAGCGCAATCCATCAAATCTCTTGCCGTTTTCCCATTATTGGCGGAAAACCGGCTCTGGGGGTTCATCGGCTTCGACGACTGTCGCCAGGAGCGCCAATGGAGCCTGGCCGAGATAGAAGCGTTTAAAATCGCCTCGCGGATTCTGTCTGCGGCCATCCAACACCAGGTATTGGAAGGACAGCGGCTGGCCCTGGAGCGGCAAATTCACGAGTCCCAGAGAATAGAAAGCCTGTACACCATGGCCGGCGGCGTCGCGCACGACTTCAACAACATTTTAACCACCATTCTGGGCAATGTCAGCCTGGCTTTAGAAGAGCCGTCTTTAACAGGGAACCTGCGCCAATTCCTGACCCAGATCGAGACTTCCACGCAACGCGCCGCCGAGTTGAGCAGCCAGATGCTGGCCTATACCGGAAAAGGGAAGTATTTCCTGGAGGCGCTCTCGCTGAATGATGTTTTGAACGATCTGCGCAATTTTATCGCGGCAAGCGTGAGCAAAAAGGCCCGGCTCAGTTTTAAGTTGGCGCCCAACTTACCGAATATCTCGGCAGATATTGCTCAATTGCGACAGGTGATCATGAATATCGTGGTGAACGCTTCGGAATCGTTGGGAGAGCAGCCCGGGACCATCGACATTACCACCGGGGAATATGAGCACAATGGAGAGAGCAGGGATGTTCATTATTTTGGAGAGAAAATGCACCCCGGGAAATATCTCTACTTTTCGGTAAAAGACAGCGGCTGCGGCATGCCCCGGGAGAAAATCAACAAGGTATTTGATCCGTATTTCAGCACCAAGTTTACCGGGCGGGGGTTGGGATTGGCGGTGGTGTTAGGCATTGTCAAAG
>JAJRYW010000297.1 GCA_024275555.1 Calditrichota bacterium
AAATACAAAAAACATCCGCGTGGTCCTAAAAAGCCACCACCGCCTAAGACGCCTTATCAAAATGGCAGCCATGTGGCTACCGCAAAAATACTGGCACAGCGAAATACATGTTGAAAGGGCTGCCCCTTTCGGGGTCTTAATCGAGAATCTTTTGTCGATTTGTTCTGTCGAAGACAGCTTACTTTTGCACCGAAGTGTGCAAAAGTACTTAGATTCCATCTTCTTTTTTCCTAAAATAAACGATTCGTTGTTTTTATAAAGATTTTTTGGAGGTTTTGTTCCGACTCCCGAGCTCCGCTTCCCCCATTAAAAAAGGCCGGACGCCGTACGGCGTCCGGCCTTCGCTTCAAGCTCTCTCCTGCCGGCGCTTTTAAAGTTTGCCGACCTCCTTGAGGCATTTTTTGATTCGGCGGAAGGTTTCCTCGATGTCGTTGTCCAGGCCGATGGACATGCGCACCAGCCCCTCGCTCAACCCCATTTCTTTTTGCTCTTCCGGGGGAATTTCCGAGGAGGTGCTGTGGCCCGGCGAGCTGAACAGGGTTTTAAAGTAGCCCAGGCTGACCGCCAGGTAACCGACCTGCTCCTCCTGCATTCGCTGCATAAGCTTGTTGGCTGTCGGGGCGTCTTCCATGTCCAGCGCCAACATGCCCCCAAAGCCGAAGCCGGGATTCATCAATGATGCCATGAGTTTATGCTGGGGATGGTGGGGCAAACCGGGATAGTGAACCGTAATTCCCAGTTCATGGAGGCGCCGGGCCAGGTAGAGGGCGTTTTCGGAGTGTTTCTTCATCCGGATATGCAGGGTGTGCAGGTTCTTCAGAATGCTGGCGGCGCGGAAAGCGTCCAAAACCGGGCCCAACAGCATCGATGCGCCGCTGGTGATGTCGGTTAGCTGGCGGATAAACTCATCGCTTGCGCATACGCAGCCGGCTACACAATCGCTGGTACCGTTGATGAACTTGGTCATACTATGCACCACGATGTACGCACCCAGCCGGAACGGGGAGATGATCATCGGGCTAAAAGTGTTATCCACCACCAGGGTTAAATTATACTCGTCGGCAACTTTGCGCAAGGCCGGAATATCGGCCACTTCCAAAAGCGGGTTGCTGACCGATTCGCAAAAAATGATTTTGGTCTTATCGGTGATGGCTGCTTTTACCGCCTCAATATCAAGCGTATTCACAAAACGGGAGTTAATCCCGTAGCGGGGCAAAAAGTTTTTCAGCAGGGCGTAGGTGCCGCCGTAGATGGTTCGGCCGGAAATAATTTCATCCCCGCTTTCACAGATCTGCAAGAGCGTAATGCTGATTGCCGCCATCCCGGAGGCCGTTACCAGCGCCGATTCGCTGTCCTCCATACGCGCCAGGGCTTCGGCTAAAAACTTATCGGTGGGATTCCAGTGGCGCGAATAAAGAAAACAGCCCTCTTTTTCTTCGTTAAACAGTTCTTCCATGGTTTCCGGGTTCATGAAGGTATAGGTGGAAGAATCGGTGATGGAGGGATTTACTCCCCCGAACTCCCCAAACACCAGGTAATCCTGCACGTTTTTGCCAGGGTCAAATGCCATGACGTTCTCCTTTTTGGATTGGTGAATATCTCACTCTATATCATACCAATAGTTTTATCAACACGCATCATTCATCCGGCTCCGGCATAGAAAGCGGCAGACTGGTCTCAAATTTCATGGTCGACAGCACAAAAGAGGATTTCACTTTGTTCACCCCCGGGATGCGGGTCAGTTTCCGGAGAATAAAATCTTCATATTCGGCGATGCTGCCCATGGAGACTTTGAGTAGAAAATCCTCCTCCCCGGTAACATGATGGCACTCCAAAACCTCTTCCATGTTCTGAATCGCCTTAATAAATGTGTCAATCGATTCCATTTGGTGGATCGAGAGAGATACCGAGATGAGCGCAGCAATTTCCCGGCCGATTTTCTGCGGGTCCAGCAGGGCCACGTAGCGGCGGATCACCCCGGCGTTTTCCAGCCGCTTAACCCGTTCCGAGGTGGCGGGGGGGGAAATGCCCGCTTCGGCAGCCAACTGGGCATTGCTAATCCGGCCGTTCTGCTGCAAAGCGGCCAGTATCCTGTAATCAATCGCATCTAATTTGATCTTTGCCATCGGCTAAAATTAGGAATTCTACGAAGAATATAAAATAATAAAAATATTTTTCCACATAAACCTAATATAGTTCGGCAATATAAAAATTATTCAAAATATAATTGTGAAGTCGGTGCGAAGTTCCCTGTTTAGAGAATTTGAGATAGTGTTAATGTGTATACTATTTATTTGTTTTTGCCTTGACTTGTTATTGGTGAAAGTGTATTTTTGTGCACGCCTTAATATAATCATCCATAAAACAGGGAGCATACTATGGGCAATGCAATTAATTGGTTCGAAATCCCGGCGGAGGATTTTTCGCGGGCAATAAAGTTTTATAGCGAGGTGTTGCAGGTGGAAATGCCTGTTCAGAAAATGATGGGCATCGAGATGGCTTTTTTCCCGATGGACCCGGGCGACCGGAGCGTTGGCGGTGCGGTGGTCTACGGAGAGGAATATCAGCCCGGCCGGAACGGTGTGCTGATCTACCTCAACGGCGGCGAGGATCTCGATGATCCGCTTAGCCGGGTCGAGAAGGCCGGCGGTAAAATAGTGACGCCCAAAACTCTGATCAACGAGGAGATCGGCTACTTCGCAATTTTTTGGGATAGCGAAGGCAACCGTGTGGCCCTCCATTCCTATAAGTAAAAGGCGAAGCCCCCGGGAGAAACGCCTGGCCCTGATCAGCGTATTTGTGCGGCGGACTCCCGGCTGTAATGGCCGGGAGACGCTCTTAACTCAGAAACAAACCCGGCGCAATTCCCGGCCGCACTTTAAACGGCAAGACCATCTCCCAATTTCAGCCAAACCGCTTGGAATTGTTCTGAATCGATATTATCATCCAACTTCAATTTTATAGAAACTTTTCTAAATCGAGTGGGTATATACGACCCGCTTTATTAAACAGCCAGATAGATTAATCTATGTTTGTAAGGAGAACCTGACCATGAGCCTGTACATCATCCAGGATCGCGCCGGTTTACCGGATGCCTTCGGGTAGCAGGATGAATGGCCTGCAAGAGTAACCCCAATCACTCTTGCCCGACTTTACCCCTCCATTCCTTCCTGCAATATTACCCCATCAAAAATTTTGTTTCATTATGATCCGGCGAATGGCCGGATCGTCACATATCTTATTTGAAAGGAAGTGGTTTTTCATGTTGCGCTTATTCTCTATACGCTGGTCCGGGGCGGGAGGATACGGGGAGATTTTTAAATTGGCTCTGCCCCTGATTCTCAGCACCGGTTCCTGGAGTTTACAACATTTTGTGGACCGGATGTTTTTAACCTGGTATTCCCCGGAAGCGATTGCCGCCTCGCTCCCGGCCGGATTGCTGAACTGGACGCTGATCAGCCTGTTTATCGGTGTGGCTGCTTATGTGAATACTTTTGTTTCCCAATACTATGGCGCCAAACAGCCGCAGAAAATAGGACCGGCAGTTTGGCAGGGGATTTATGTTGCCGGAATCGCTGTGCTGGCTGCGGCCGTTTTCTATCCGCTGACCGGGTTTTTTTTCAGCTCCTTCGGGCACGATCCGGGGGTGCGGGTTCTGGAAGAAGAGTATTTCCGGATTCTCCTGGTTGGAACTCCCTTTGTGGTGGTTGCCAACGCCCTGTCGGGGTTTTTTTCCGGCCTGGGACGCACCTGGGTGGTCATGTGGGTGAATGTAGTCGGCACGCTGGTTAACCTGGTGCTGGATTACCTGCTCATCTTTGGCAACCTGGGCTTTCCGGAACTGGGCATGGCCGGGGCCGGCTGGGCCACCGTTCTGGCAATGGTGGTTACCACGAGTCTGTTTTTTGTTCTGTTTCTTCAATCAAAAAACAACCGGCTCTTTTCCACCAGGAAGGGCTGGCGGTTTAACCCGGAATTATTCCGGCGCTTGATTCGCTACGGCGCTCCCAACGGCTTACAGTATGTGCTGGAACTGACGGCCTTTACCCTGTTTATCCTGCTGGTAGGCAAGCTGGGCATGATGGAATTGGCGGCCAGCAACATTGCTTTCAACATCAACATGCTGGCTTTTCTGCCCATGCACGGGTTAACCATCGCCGTCTCCATCCTGGTGGGGCAGCGGCTGGGAGAAAATCGGCCCCGGTTGGCCGAGCAGACCACCTGGGCGGCGTTTTACCTGGCTTTCGGCTTTTTTGCCTTGCTGGGATTAAGCTATTTTGTGGTTCCCCAGCTATTTCTGGCCCCCTTTGCCTGGCAGGCCAATTCGGAAAACTTTAGCGAGATTTCCAGCCTGGCGGCAGTTCTGCTCCGCTTTGTAGCCCTGTATTGTCTCTTTGACGCCGGCAATATGATCTTTTCCGGGGCGTTAAAGGGGGCGGGAGACACTCGCTTTGTCGCGGTGGTCAGCCTGGGCCTTTCCTGGACCTTGATGGTTGTGCCGTCGTTTCTGGTCGTCTATGTGTTCCAGGGCCACATCTACTGGCTTTGGACATCGGTAACCGCCTATATTGCCGGGCTTTGTATTGCTTTCTGGCTGCGCTTTAAAAAAGGCAAGTGGAAAAAGATGCGGGTGATTGAAACCGACGACCCTGCCGCCATCGAAGAACATGCGGCATAAATCTCCGGCGCGGGAGATGTTCTCGCGCCGGGGTTTTTACCGGAAAATTCCACATCCGGCAATCTTTTCTATAACGCTCTTGAGGCCGATCGGAGGGCTCGCTCAGGCTTTTGCTTATAGACCCGTGAATTAGTATGAGAATGAAATTGTTTGAATGTGATGAACGAATTTCCCATGAAATTTCCCCACCCCAGCCCTCCCCGAAATCGGGGAGGGAGGCCGGTTTCCCCCCGATTTCGGGCTTC
>JAJRYW010000298.1 GCA_024275555.1 Calditrichota bacterium
GCCTGATCTGTCTGGAAGCGACCGGTGTGTATGGCGAGGCATTCTGTTATCATCTGGCTGCCAAGGGCTACCCAGTGGCCTTGGAATCTCCGGACAAAGTCAAACGCGCCTTCAAAATCAAAGGCCACAAAAACGATGCTGTCGATGCCGCTCAAATTGCCCAATACGCTTTTCGCTTCTCAGATCAGCTCAAATTATGGGAACCTAAACCTAAGATTATTGAACAGCTTAAGGTCCTCTTATCAATCCGGGAACAGTTCGTTGAACAAAGAACTGCCAATTCAAATGCACTAACTGCCGTCAAACGAAAAGTAGTGCAAACACCTCTGGCAAATCAACTCTATCAGGCCAACATTGATCGACTCAACAAGCAAATTAAAACCATTGAAGAGGAGATCCGGCAACTCATTAATAAAGACCAGGATTTCAAAACCATCGTTCAATTACTGATAACCATTCCCGGAGTTGGCATGTTGCTGGCTGCAAATCTTCTGGTCATTACCAATGGTTTTCAATGCAATCTCGAATACAAAAAACTGGCCGCACTGATCGGTATTTGTCCCTATGAACATACCAGCGGATCATCGGTCTATAAAAAACCCAAATCTACCGGTATGGGGCCACCCAGAATGCGAAAACTGCTGCACCTGGCCGCTCGATCTGTCAAACATCATCATCCAAAATTCCAAACTTATTTTGCTCGAAAATTGGCTGAAGGAAAACCTGCGCGACTAATCCTGAACAACATTGCTAACAAGCTCCTTAAAATTGCTTGTGCTGTTGTTTGCGAGAAACAGGTCTTTCTTCAAAATCATATACCAAATAATCCAAATCCACTAAAATGCGCTTGATTTGGTCATAGAAATCATAAGTTATGCAGTAATATAAACTTAGTTTGGAATAAGGTCTAATCTTAAATGATCTCTGCACTAACTTCCCGGGCGAGTAGAATGGGCTATATTTTACGAACCTGTGGGAAAGGTGATTTTGCTTGAGAATCCTGATTCCTAACCTTGGTTGGTTTAAATTTTCCGGTTTCCCTTTAGTTTCGGCATTTTCAAAAGAAGACTGTAGATTTTTTTTACCCCCTTTTTATACCTGCCAGCCTTGATAAAGTGGTGAGAAATCAACGGTTATGGAAGTATTGACTCCGGGCAATAACCCGGGCCGGATAAACCGTCCCGGCTTGCAGAACAGACAATCTACCCGAGTGGTTATGATTCCGGCGCTGTTATTGAGTTGCGAGGTGATTTGAGGGAAACAGGCGTCTCCCGGCAATGCCAGTCTGCTCAGGTTGGCATAACCTTTCTGCCGGCAATTCGTTGTCGCCAGATTACGGGAATTGGCTGTTTGGCCCGGAGAAATTCTCCCGAATAAAAAAGGGATATCTTCAACAGACAGGAGTCTTTTCAACTCCTGTCGCACGTAAAACATTTCTCTCAAACCTTCCCGGCGGTTTCTCCGCAAGTTCCGCCAAAATCCTTGACAATTTAGGCTGGTTTGCTTAATCTATACGCAAATGTATATAACACTTAAGGTTTAGTTTTCGGCCAATCACAGAAACATGAAGGAAGACGCCGTGAGTGATTCTCCCGAGATCGTCAAGTCATATACGCTTACCATCAACGGTGCGGCGCAGACAGTCGAAGCGCCGGAAGACATGCCGCTGCTGTGGGTATTGCGCGACCTGGTAGGCCTAACCGGTACCAAGTTCGGTTGCGGCCAGGGTTTATGCGGTTCCTGCACGGTGCATCTCAACGGATCGGCTACCCTCTCCTGTATTACCCCGGTTGCGGCGGCAGCCGGCCAGGAAGTGGTAACCATTGAAGGACTTTCCGAAGACGGCTCGCACCCGCTGCAAGTTGCCTGGGAAGAACTGAATACGCCTCAATGCGGATATTGCCAGCCCGGGCAAATCATGAATGCCGTTGCCTGGCTGCGCAGCAACCCGCACCCCACACCGGAGGAGATCGACGAACTGCAATCCGGCAACCTGTGCCGCTGCGGAACCTACCCGCGTATTCGCGCCGCCATTTTGCGCGCCGCCGGAAAGAGGGGGATATAGCCATGTTTATATTTGAACAAGATCCGCCCCGGAAAAACAAGCCGGCCGAAGCGATAAGCATCGTAAACATGTCTCGCCGGGAATTCCTGAAGCTATCGGCCCTGGCGGCCGGTTCTACTTTTGTGCTGGGCGTTTTCGGCGCCTGCGACCACCCGGCCACGCCCGGCTTGCCCCGCAAAGCCACGCCAACCGGTACTATGGCAGAAGCGTCCTTTCAGCCGGACCTTTTGATCGGCATTAACGACGCCGGCGATGTGTTCATCGTCTGCACCCGCTCGGAAATGGGCCAGGGTATCCGCACCGGGATGCCGGCGGTCATCGCCGATGAGTTAGAGGCGGATTGGCAGCGCGTCTACATTGTCCAGGCCGACGGCGATCCCAAGTATGGCAACCAGAACACCGACGGATCGCGGAGTGTGCGTAATCATTTTGATCAGTGGCGCAAAGCCGGGGCGACCGCCCGGGCCATGCTCATCGCCGCCGCGGCGCAAGCCTGGAATACAACCGCCGCCGAGTGTGAGGCTCTGAATCACACGGTAAAGCACAAATCCAGCGGGAAAGAAATCGGCTACGGCAAACTCGCCGCCATCGCGGCAACGCTGGAAGTTCCGGAGAACCCATCTTTAAAACCCCGCGACCAATGGAAATACATCGGCAAACCCCTGGACGGGGTGGATAATTACGATATTGTTACCGGCAAAGCCATTTTTGGCGCCGATGCCGCCGCGCCGGGTATGCTCTACGCGGTAGTAGAACGCTGCCCGGTGCTGGGCGGGCGGGTTAAATCCTACCAGGCCGAGGCCGCCCTGAAGACGCCGGGAGTGCGCAAAGTAATTGCCCTGCTCCCGGCAACCCTGCCCCCGGCCTTCAAAGCGCTGGGGGGGCTGGCGGTTGTAGCCGACAACACCTGGGCGGCCATCCAGGGCCGTAAAGCGCTGCAAGTCGAGTGGGATTACGGCCCCAATGCAAACTATGACTCGGAACAATATCGTATTCAACTGGAGCAAAGCGCCGCGGACGGCGGGCGGGTCATTCGCACCGTAGGCGATGTTGACGCGGCCCGGAAAAAGGCGGCCAAAACCGTAGAGGCCCTCTATTACGTTCCCATGCTGGCGCACGCCCCGATGGAGCCGCCGCACGCCCTGGCCTGGGTAAAGGAAGACGGCCACTGCGAGATCTGGGCGCCGACCCAGAACCCGCAATCGGCCAGAAAGGCGGTTGCCCAATCGTTGGGGCTGGAGCCGGAACAGGTAACCGTGCATGTCACCTTGCTGGGCGGCGGCTTTGGGCGTAAATCCAAACCGGATTACATCGTTGAAGCCGCCCTGGTCTCCCGGGAGATGGGAGCGCCGGTAAAGCTCACCTGGACCCGGGAAGATGAGCTTCGCTTCGATTATTATCACGCTCCCAGCGCCCAATATTTACAAGCTGCGCTGGATGAAAACGGTAAGGCGACGACCTGGCTGCATCGCACCAGCTTTCCCAGCATCAGCTCCACATTTGCTCCCGGGGTAAACTATGCCAGCGACGGCGAACTGGGGCTGGGGTTTACCACGGTTCCTTACGATATTCCCAATATGCGCCTGGAAAACGGCCCGGCGTCCGCACATGTGCGCATCGGCTGGCTGCGCTCGGTGTGCAACATTCACCATGCTTTTGCGGTGAACGCCTTTGCCGGGGAGCTGGCCCATGCCGCCGGCCGCGATCAAAAAGAGTATTTGCTGGAGTTGATCGGCCCGCCGCGAAGCCTGAATCACCTTTTTAAAGATGAAAAAGGCGCTTATGGCGAAGACCTGAACCGACAGCCCTACCATACCGGCCGGCTTCGCGGGGTAATTGAACTGGCGGCTCAAAAAGCCGGTTGGGGAACTTCGCTGCCGGAAGGGCATGGGAGGGGGATTGCCGCCCATTTCAGCTTCGTCAGCTATACCGCCATGGTGGTGCAGGCGTCGGTGAAAGGCAACCGCGTAACAGTGCACCGGGTGGATTGCGCCGTGGATTGCGGCCTCTATGTGAACCCGGACCGGGTAAAAGCACAAATGGAAGGCGCCATAGTTTTTGGGTTGACCCTGGCGCTGCACGGCCGCATTACCGCACGCAACGGGGCGGTGGTTCAAAGTAATTTTCACGATTACCCGCTGCTGCGCCTGAAGGAGACCCCGGAAATTCACGTACACATCATCCATAGCGATGCGCCCCCGGGGGGCGTGGGAGAACCGGGAACACCGCCGGTCGCCCCGGCACTGACCAACGCGATTCTGGCCATTACCGGCAAGCCGGTGCGGGAACTACCCATCCGGTTGGGATAGCGGCAATCGGGGAAGAAAATTTACGCCCGGCCGGATGCACAAAAAAGCTCTCCGATATTTCACATTTTTACAATAAAAAGAGGGAAGAGATTAGACGGGGAAGAGCTGTAGCGGTTTAGGGAAAAAATCAATAGCCCCTTTCGGGGTCTGATTCGACTCCCGGCCGGCCGGGATTGTCGATTTGTTCTGTCGAAGACAGCTTACTTTCGCACCGAAGTGTGTGAAAGCACTTAGATATCTTTGCGATGTAATACTCGTTCAAAAATCAGTTCATCAGCTTCATATCTTACGCCGATACGATAATCACCAAACCCTTCTCAATCGGCTTTATCCGGTTTTGCGTAAAACTCTTTTGCTTCCGCTAAGTCAAATTTTTCTTCATTGTCAACTTCCTTCATGAGCTGATAAAGAGCAAAGTTTTCTATCACTTCTTCAATTTTTTTAAACGTTTTTATATCGATTTGAACACCGATTTTTTGGTTATTCTCATCAGGCCTTATTACCTTTTAAAGAACTGTAATTATTAACCTTAAAAACCACAGTCATTTCGAACTCCAGGGGCGGAGAGAGAAATCTGTGTGTATTCGACATTAAATTTGCTGAAATAATTGTAAATTAAAGATAAAGTTTTGAGTGTTAACAGATTTCTCTCTTCGTTCGAAATGACATAAGTTATGCAGTAATATAAACTTAGTTTGGAATAAGGTCTATCGAATTATATCGTTTTTTAATGATATCCATAGCTAATCCTCTCGGTTGTATAGTGAGCTATAAATAACCACATTTATCTGATTTTACAACAATATATGCTATTCAATGATCCTCTGTTGTAACGAATAGAGAACGTAGACAAAATACATAACATCTCCATAAACAACAAAAGCCGGAATTACTTCCGGCTTTTCGTTGTACCGAGGGCGGGATTCCCAGCCTGCCGCACTGCCGCCAAAGTCAATCGACTGACCGGAGTAATCATAGCTTACCGAAAAAATTATCGAATGCCGCGGCTGGCAGGGAACCCGCATGACCTAACTCGCTACTACTACCGAAATATAAAACCGGCAATCCCTATTTGTAATTTATTCAAAACTTACGACCAAAACTTACGACCAAACAACAAAAGCCGGAATTCCTTCCGGCTTTTCGTTGTACCGAGGGCGGGATTCGAACCCGCACGTCCTAACGGACACTAGACCCTGAACCTAGCGCGTCTGCCAGTTCCGCCACCTCGGCATCAAATTTTTTGCGCGCTAAATATATGGTTTAAAATCCCGCTTCGCAAGCAGATTTGTGGATTCTGCCGGCCCTGAGAAGAACCGCCTGAACCCAAAAAAACAAATTGATTCGGACCGGTATATTTCACAGCTTTACCGCTCCGACGGAAGCATAGAGCCCTTTCCATCCATCAAAGCGGTTGCATTTTTGGCGGATCATGCTTACCCTTAGGTCAAAAAAACAGGAACTTCACATGACCCGTATTCGCTTACTTGTAAGTCTGTTCTGGATGCTGCTCACCCTTGTGTTGGGCGCACAATCCTTATCACAAAACTACCGCTCTTTCTCTTCCCCAGAGCAACTCTCGCAATATCTCCGTTGGAGCCCGGAGGCGACTCCATTAATCGGCGCTCACCGGGGAGGGCCGGAAGGCCCTTTCCCGGAGAACTGCATCGCTACTTTTGAGAACGCTTTGAAATATGCCCCCTGCCTGATGGAGATCGATGTACGCAAGAGCGCCGATGGAGTGCTGGTGCTGATGCACGACGCCGCACTGGATCGCACCAGCAACGGCAAGGGCAACGTTTCCGATTATACCTGGGAGGAGCTCCGAAAACTACGCCTGCGCGACGGCCAAGGCAACCTCACCGATTACCGGATTCCCCGCCTGGTTGATGTGCTGCGTTGGGCGAAGGGCAAGGCTATTCTTCAGTTAGACATAAAAAAGAGCGTCTCCCCGGAAGAGATCGTGGCCATGATTGCGGCGGAAAAAGCCCGCAGTTATGTGGTGATCATTACTTACAACCTGGAAAGTGCGTTGTATTATCATCGCCTGGACCCGGGGTTGATGATCTCTGCATCCGCTACCGGGGTCGAAACGACCCGCAAGTTGCTGGAAAGCGGAATTCCGCCGGAGAAGCTGCTGGGTTTTGTGGGCGTCTACGAGCCGGACCCGCAGGTGTACCGGATGCTGCACGAAAAAGGAGTGCGGGCCATCCTGGGAGTACTCGGCAACCTGGACCGCAAAGCCGCTCGCAAGGGGCTGCAAGTCTACGTCGACCTGTTAAAGAATGGAGCGGATATCCTGGCCACCGACTATGTGTCCCTGGCCGCTCAAGCGATGAAAAATTTTAAGAAGGAACGCCGTCAAAAATGAAGTCAGCCAGAGATTTTTTGGGTAAGATTCTGATTGCAGCGGCGATCTTCATTTCCCCCGTTGCGGCGTCCAGTCAGCCCGGCACACCGGCGCCGCACCACGCCCTCTTCAGCGCACTTTTGGCCGATTATGTCCGCGACGGCGCCGTGGATTATGCGGCGCTCTGCCGCGATCTGCGCCTGCCCGCC
>JAJRYW010000299.1 GCA_024275555.1 Calditrichota bacterium
AAAGAAATTATTACATAGCCGTTTTAACGGCTTTCCATTGTGCAATTTGACATGCACCAAAAAAATACATATTACTCTTTTTAAAACATTACCTTAGGTGCGAAAGTTGAATTTTGAAAACCTCAAAAAATTTAAGCGAACCGTAAATTTGATCTTTGATCTTGAGAGCAAAACATTCAAGAAGCTCACCAACAAGAATGATATCGCTCAGCATCTTTCTTCGCCAAAACAACTTCAACACATGATCGGCATTATTCGTTTTTGCGAATTTGGCAGGCTGAATGGTACAAAAAAATACCCTCTGGTGTATCTCCCGATTCACCAGAGGGTGGTTGGTAGAAACCCCCTCACGGGCTTGCCACACACTCCCCTATTCGTTTCTTTTTAAAATCAGCAAGGTCATATCATCCGGGTATACCGGGCTGCCGACGAAATGGCGCACCTGGTTCAGCAATATTTTCCCCAACTCCCGGGGCGAACGATGATAGTTCTGGGTGACAATTTCCAATAGCTGTCGTTTGCCAAACTGTTCTTTGGCGGCATTCATCAACTCGGTAATGCCGTCGGAAAAAATCAGCAGCGTATCCCCTTTGGAAAGTTTGATTTCCGACTCTTCATATTCAAACGAATCCATGATGCCGATGGGCAATCCCCCGCTCTTGAGCTTTTGGATACTGCCGTCTTTTTTGACCAGCATAGGCGGGATATGCCCGGCATTTACATATTTGAAGCGATGGGTATGATGATTCAGGTTGCCCCAGAAGAAGGTGGCGAACATATCCGAAGCCGTATAGAGATAGAAGTGATTATTGATCCGCCGCACCACTTCTTTGCAGGAGTCGATTTCGTTGGCAAAGGCGTGCAGCGAGGCGTGCAGATTGGCGGTCAACAGCGCCGCCGGTACGCCTTTACCGGAGACATCGGCCAGCACAAAAGCCATAGTGCGCGGAAAGGGGAAAAAATCGTAATAATCGCCGCCGACATACTGGGAAGGCTGGTTGAAGGCAAAAATTTCGTAACCGGGCAACTGGGGCACCCGTTCCGGCAGCAATTGCCGCTGAATATCCACCGCGCGCTTGATCTCCTTCTCCAGTCGCCGGCATTCCCGGGCGCTTTCTCCGTTTAAAGCCCCCTGAATGGCAACTGCAATCAGATCGCCCATAATCATCAGGCACTGGGTGTCTTTTTGGTCAAATCCGCCCATCCGTTTGTTAATCACCTGCAGGCAGCCGCTGATTTTACCGGCCCGGTTGGAGATCGGAACAATTAAAAAAGAGCGGATAGGCTGGTTTTCGATCAGGGCCATGCCGGTGGTAAAACGGGGATCATTGTAGGCGTCGGCCACATTGACCACTTTGCCGGATTTGAGCACGTATTCGGCAATACCGCTGCCCAGCGGCTGTTGCACCTGCCGCAACTCGCCTTCCCACAAATAGTAGGAACAAAGCTCCTGACGGCTTTCATTATAGAGATAAAGCACGGTATGTTCAGCGTCCAGAGAACGACCGGTCTCCGCCAGAATCAACGAGAGCTGCTGTTCCAGGCGATGGCTGGAATTGAGCAGACGCGTAACGCTTAACAGCGTTGCAACATGACGGGAGAGCTGATGGGTCTGGGAAAACTTGGTTGCCAACATAGTGTGATCCTTTGTCTCGAATGTTGAAAGTCCGTTTGCGATCATTTTAAGTAGACCATTGTTATGGGTTCTACTTTAGCAGAGACGTGTTTTTGGCGGTTTCTCTCAAAAATATTGAGGATATTTAAATTTTTTGCAGAAACGGGGGCACTCTGCTCCGCCGGATGAGAGAATACACCAGCAGGCAGGGTAACCACAAACGTGTTGCCCCTGCCTGTCCGGTTGTGATGGCCCCGGATGCTTCCCCCGTGAGCCTTTACCACTTTTTGGCAGAGATAAAGACCCAATCCGGGACCGCCCCCTTCAAAGTCAAATTTGCTGCTATGATGCTTGCTGAGATCGCCTAATTGATAAAAGGGCTGAAAAATCTCCGGCCAGGCTTCCTCGGGAATCGGCCGGGCCTGGTCGACCACCTCGATCCGAACCTGCTCATTACCCGGGCGGATTTTTATGGCAATAGAACTGCCGTCCGGGCTGTTTTTACTGGCATTGCTGACCAGTTCCAGGAGGGTGTTCTTTAATTTGAGCAAATCTCCTTTCATTTTCTGCTTTCCTGCCCCGCTAATTTCCAGCCGCTGCCCCCGCTGCTTCAGATGCGGTTCGGCTTCCCTGGCTACCGTTTCCAGAAGATGCTGACAGCTGAACTCTCCCAGGTGTAAATCCGGAACAGGTGCGCTGCACGCCAGGATGTTGTTGAGAGTTTCCAGCTGTGCATTGAGACGCTGCATCCCCTCGCGGGCCTGCCGCAAAAATTTCTTCTGGATCGGGGTAAGATTGTCGGCCTGAACTTCTGCGAGCATCTCCAGCGCTGCGGAAACGATGGTCGCGGGAGTGCGCAGTTCGTGATTGGCCAGCAGCATAAACTCCTCTTTGAGCGCTTTCAAATCCGCCCGGCCGGGGCCGCCCGGGGAGGGGTTGTCGGTGACCTGGACGGCCAGGCCTGGACGGGTGGATTGGACGCCTGCGGAGACAGAGCATTCCGGTACTGATATAGGGTGTTCCGTTTGAAAGGTCGAATGTTGAAGTACTGCCGGCATTGTTCTCTCCTGGAAATCAGTGTTTTTGACATCTGTTACAGGAGAGACCGCACAATTTGCTTTTCTCTCAAAAAAATTGAAAAATTGTAAAAAAAAATGTCAGGGGTGAACTACGACTTTTAGTAGGGAATCACGACCGGACACTTTTTTAGAGGCCACGTGTTTACACATTTCCCCCGTTTCGACGGAGCGGGACAAGCGTGTTGATCAACAGCGAATATAAAATATCCGGCAACAAAAGTGCGGCTATTATAAGGAGGGTAGAACTTATTCCGAAGACCGGTCTTCCGAATCGGCAGGGTTTTGATAGGTAAAGCGGCGAGGCAGAGATTGCAGCAATTTCTTCAACTCCGGCGCAGTCAGGGCCTCCCCGGCGCTTCGGAAGAACTCCTGCAGGTCGATTGCTTCCTGTTCTTCGTACACGCCGGCCTGGAGGGCCATTTCCAGTTTATCCACCTGGCGGAGGAAGCGGGCTTCCGGCGTTTCTCCCTGCTCGAACTCTTCCCACAGCGCCATCAATTCGGCCTGGTGCGGCAGGGCGGCGGTGATCTCTTTTAGGGCCTGGCGCTCCTGCATCTGCTTTTGGGAGGAAGAGAGATTGTCCGCGGGGGTCGCATCGCCGGCGAGCGCTTCGGGCAGGTCGTGCAGCAAGGCCATCTTCAGCACCCGGAGCAGGTCCAACTCCGGGAAATACTGCTCGGCCAACCACCAGCCCAGCAGCGCCGTAAAGTAGGAGTGATCCGCCACGCTTTCGCACACAGAGGGCGGTAGTTTGCGCAGCCATCCCTGGCGGTATAGATTCTTGAGCGGATAACTTTTCCGGAGCGCTTGCAGGAGCGCCGGCAGATCCTCCCCAGCCGTCAACCCGGCCGGCGGCCCGGCTTTGCGATGCATTTTCCGGCTCATTAGGGTTCCAGTTTAAATCCGACTTTGATGATCACCTGCCAGGTATGCACTTTGTCGGCCTCGATGCTGCCCCGGGTTTCCACAACCTGGAACCAGCCCAGGTTCTTCAGCGATTCCGAAGCGCGATTCAGCGCATTTTGCACGGCTTCTTCGATACTGTTGGGCGATGTGCCCACTAATTCCACAATCTTATAAACATCGCTCATAACCACTCCTGTCTTTGTAGGTACCTGTTTATTCACCTAATTTGCCGCCGGGATTACTGGGCAACTCTTCCCAAAGTTTGATAAACTCCTGTCCTTTCTGCAGCTCGTGCAAGGTAGCGAAACGGGCTACCATGAGGCCCACCTCGGCTAAGCGCTGCGCTAATTCCTCATCGGTGATATTGCCCTGCTCGTCGAAACAGCGCCAGGCTTCCGGGATGGAGACCTGCTGAGGCAACACCCAGGCGTGTAAGGTTCGCCCGATGGTGCGTAAGCTATTCAGGGCATTTACCGCTCCCAGCCGCCCGCCGGAAACGCCGATCAAGCCGATCATCTTGCCTTCAAACTCATCAAAACGCATCAGGTCGAGGGCGTTTTTCAGCACCCCGCTCAGTCCGCCGTGGTATTCCGGCGTAGCCAGGATAATGCCCTGGGCGGCCCGCACATCGGCGCGCAGGCGATGCACATCGTCGGGAAATTCTTCATCCGGCACACTGCCGTAAAAAACCAGCTTATAATCCCGTAAATCGATGAGCATGGTCTCCACCCCGGCCGCCCCGGCGCCCTCCAGGGCAATTTCCACCGCCCGCCGCGAGTAACTTCCCTCGCGAAGACTTCCGCATAAACCAACAATGCGCACCCGGGATTTAGCAGGCTGATGGGCAGTCATCTTGTTTTCCTCGTATCCCATATAGTTTCATGTTTTCATAGAGACTTTTATTCAGGAGATTAACCTTAAGAAAATTCACTTCCTCTTTAATGATAAAATAAGCATACATTGACATGATGACTCTATAAATTATAAAAAGTATTGAACAAATACTGAGGAAGTGGTACCATTTAGCCTTGATTTGTACATGATCTGCTTCACTTGGAATCAGCCGCGAGCATGTGAAGATCATCGACGGCGTGCCGGAGGGGTGGGGGAGGAAGCTGCCAGGGGAAATACTCCTCATTCCGAATAATTCATTTTCTCAAGTATTTGAGAAAATTGTATCGTCCATTCATATACAGATTACAAATCTTCGACGATGCAATGATAAATTAAAGCCCGCAACCTGCTTTTATTGCGGCTGATGAATGGGGAATTGGTGATATGAAAATAGATTTTGCAATCTTGGCAATTGCCTGTAATACAAAGTATTTTTTTATCAATAAAAACCATTATCGTTTGATGTCAGGAGGAAAAATTCATGGGGTTTGACTTTTCAAAGATTAAGCCAAAGAAGAAGGAGTCGCTACCTATCAATCCGATAGAACTCTTCCAAAAGATAAAGGTTACAGACCCGAACATAAATGATCTATGGTTGGCGCAGGGTGATGCCCTTCGTCAGTGGCATGAAAATCGTAGCAAAGAAGATGTCGGAATTGTGCTCAACACCGGAGCGGGTAAGACCCTTGTGGGTTTGTTAGTTGCACAATCCCTTGTCAACGAAACGAGGGGAAAGGTTCCTTATGCATGTAGTTCTATTCAGCTCGTAGAGCAGACTGCCGAGAAAGCAAAAGGTTATGGTCTTAATGTCACGACATACTATCGGGGGGAATATAGTAATGACCTATTTAATCGCTGTGAGGTGCCATGCGTAACAACCTATCAGGCTCTATTCAACGGCCGATCAGTCTTTTTCAGAGAACAGCTATCAGCAATTGTTTTCGACGACGCACATACCGCCGAACATCTCCTTCGGGATCACTTTTCGCTACGCATAAGCAGCAGTACGCTCCAAAATATTTATTCTCAAATAGTGGCACTTTTTAGGGACTACCATGAAATGATTGGAAAAGCGGGGAGCTATGCAGAATTAGATGATTCTCAATCACGGCGTCTATTTTTGATCCCTCCTTTTGAAATATATAGAAAACAAGGGGAACTAACTCGGATACTCCAAGAAGCCCGTTTCCAGGACAATCCAAATACAACATTTGTATGGGAACACATTAAAGACCACATAGATATTTGTTGTATATTGATTTCTGGTTCTGATGTCACAATTACACCTCCATTCATTCCTATTCTATCGCTGCCGTACTTCGAAAGAGGTTTACGTCGCGTATATCTCTCCGCCACACTCTCCGCCCCGGATGCCTTTGCGAGAACCTTCGGGAAAAATCCCGACAAACTTGTGGCACCCTCCACGACAGCAGGAGAATGCGAACGCTTAATACTCCTTCCATCAAAAAGTGTGATTGATATGGAGGACATTGAGGTAACCAAAACTTTGATCACAGCTAGAAAAACATTAATTCTTGTTCCCACTTACAAGCGGGCAAATAGCTGGCAAGATATCGCATTGCAACCTCCCAGAGATGAGGTGTCACAACATGTGCAAAACTTCAGGAATACGTCTGATGCCACCAAGTTATTGTTGACTGCAAGATATGATGGCATTGATTTGCCTGGAGATACCTGCCGTGTAATGGTGATAGACGATGTCCCAATGGGTGTGGGTCCATTAGAACGTTTTTTATGGGAACAATTAGGAATGGCGAATACATTACGGTCAGCAGTAGCGTCCCGGATAATACAAAGTTTTGGCCGAATCTCCCGTGGTATGAGCGATCAAGGGGTAGTTATCTTAACCGGCAATCGGCTGGTTGACTGGATTTTGATCCCGAAGAACAGAGCAGTATTACCACCTTTTCTGCAAAAGCAAATCGCGCTGGGTGATGAGGTTTCTAAAAATGCCGAGACTCTTGATGACCTTGTTGATATAATAAATAAATGCTTAAAAAGGGATAATGATTGGGCTACGGCCTATAATGATTTTATGGCTAATGCAGTGCCAGAAAACTCAAATGTTGATACCGATTTGCTCACTCGGTTGGCAATCTCAGAAGCACAGTATGGACTTTATATGTGGCAACGTGAGTATGAGAACGCTGCTCAAGTGCTTTCTTCAACCTTGAATGATGCATTTTCCTTAAGTGCGAATACTGGAGCCTGGCATTCCTTGTGGTTAGGAGCAGCTTACCTGTTTCTGGGAGACAATGAAAGAGCAAGGAAAATGTTCATAAAAGCCCATACCAACCAAAGGAATATTCCCCCTTATCCTCGTGAGGAGTCACTGGATGAAAATAGTGATATTCCAGCTCAAATTATTTCAGTGTCGCAACAATTAAAAATTACTTCAAGTGGGAAAATTGATTTACCTAATACTTTTGATACAGATATTGTCTTCCTGAATGGTTCTGGAACACCTGCTCAAACAGAAGAGTCATTACGCGCTTTAGGACAGTATCTCGGACTTGTATCAAGTCGTCCTGACAATGAATTTGGCACTGGCCCGGATGTCTTGTGGCTAATTGAAGGGATGCAGGCATTATGTATGGAAGTTAAAAGCGACAAAGATCCTTCCTCAAGGTATCAAAAGAAAGAGGTCGGTCAACTGAGCGATCATATTCAATGGGTCAAAGATACGGTTGATACAGAAGAAATCATTCCAGTATTCGTAGGTCCCTTAGTGGGTGTAACGAACACTGCGAACCCACCGGAAGATTTTCAAGTAATTGCGCTCGAACAATTTAAAAACTTGGCTGGTCGCTTAAAAGCTGCGCTCCAGGATGCGGCTACAGAGGCACTCCCTTTAACTCTTAGTACAACGCTTTTGGACACTTTTAGAGCAAGGAATTTAATTTGGCCGGAGGTTTTGGAAACTCTGGAAAGATATAAGCTTCGGGAGATATAGGATTGACAGTTATGTTCTCAGGTATCTATACTGAAGACACCCTGCCCCAACAAACCACCGCCGAGTAGCTGGAAGTAACGAGTAGGTCGGGTTAGTAAAGCGTATCCCGACATACGGCTACTTACTCAGCAGTTTGGCGTCATTGGCAAAGACGCCGACGCCCTGATCAGCCTGCATTCTTAACGACTTTCTGCTTTACAGCGCCAGAGAAGGCGACCTGAAAAAAGCGCTCTAGATTGAGGAGGATATTCCTTATACAAAGGTGTGGATATAGGCGCCGGTGAAGATTTACCTGCTGGAGAAATCACAAAGCGATTAGAGCAGGCCGCTGCCGGGGCCTTTGCCGGCGTCTTTATAGAGCCACCAGATAACATAAGCCCATATCAATAATATGGAGAGACCCGCCAGGATGCCAATCATCAAAACCTCGTGTCTTTACAACCAATATATAGAGGAGTGAATTAATCCGCGAATATAGATTGACCCGGTAGCCGCATTCCGGAGAACAAAAGATTTTCTCGACTCTCTTCACGTATCAATAAGAAACGCTGGTTCCTGGTTCCTGGTTCCTGGTTCCTGGTTCCTGGTTCCTATATCATTAACACCGGGCTTTTCCAACGGAACCGCTTCGCGGCAGCCCGGTGGTTTACTGCGGCGGGAATCCCCGGAACCGTTTCTCCCGACGGGATGCTGCTCCAACGGAGCCCCGCCTCATTGTGACCCATTTTTTCAGCAGCACGGCTGTTTAACCAATATTCTTGAGTTTGGCATACTCTAAAAAGTATTATGCTCTGTCGTGCACCAAAGGGCCGGGGGAAACATTTGCCGGTTGTGCAAGGTCAAGCTTCGCGTTACCTTTGGCCATGCTGTTTTACAGTAGCTACATCCATTGCATCAAAGGAGATACGTCTATCTATGATGAAAATAGCAATCATCGGCTGCGGAAGTATTGGTCTGGCCTATGCCCGTTCATTTTTACAGTTCAACCTGGTCAGCCGGGATCACCTGCTCTTGGTGGCCCGGAACAAGGCCCACCAGGAGAAATTGAAGCAGCTTGATTTAGGCCTCACCGCCCCCGGGATTGATGAGCAACTGGCCGATTACGGGGTGATCATTTTATCGATTAAACCGCAGGATTTCAACGCGGCGGTTTCCCCGCTGAAAACCGCTTTGCGCCCCTACCATGTGCTGCTCTCGGTGATGGCCGGGATTACCATCCAAAGCATCACCGAGCAAATCGGGCACGAGTCGGTTATCCGGGCCATGCCCAACACGCCGGCGCAGTTAGGCATGGGGATGACCGCGCTCTCGGCAAGCAACACCGTCAATGTACACCAGATGCGGATCATCGAGAATTTGCTGAGCACCACCGGGCGCACCATTTTTCTGGAAGATGAGAAGCTGCTGGATGCGGTCACGGCGCTCAGCGGCACCGGGCCGGCCTACTTTTTCCTGATCGTCAAGGCAATGGTGGAGGCCGGGGTGCAGATGGGCCTGGAGGAGTCTGTGTCCGCTTTGCTGGTTAAACAAACCATGCTGGGGTCCTTCCACCTGATGAATCAATCCCCCCAAACCCTGGATGAACTGATTGCAGCGGTAGCCTCCAAAGGCGGAACCACGGAAGCGGCTTTCCGGAAATTAAAGGCGGGACAGTTTGACCGGCTTCTAATCGACGCCATTCAAACCGCCCGGGATCGCGCTGAGGAGTTGTCGCAATTATTTGATCATTCATAATTCCCGCCGCTTCCGGCCCGGTTGCCAGATATATACAGGTTCTCTAACTGGATTTTAACCGCAATGGCTCAGCCGCTTGCAGCGCGGGCAGGATCACCCGTAAGAGTTGCTCAACCGAGCAAATGGGGATTGGAAAAGTCGGTCAGGATTTCCAGTTCTAACTGGGAGTTTGGCAAGGGTTCAGGCAGATTATCATCGCTCATTTCGGCCAAAACCACGGTAATGTTATCGATTCCGCCATTTTGATTAGCCAGTTTAACCAGTTCCCGGCAGGCGGCATCGACCTCGTCGTTCCGGCGGATCACCGCCAGGAGATCGTCGTCGCTGAGCATTCCGGAAAGGCCGTCGCTGCAGAGCAGCAAGTAATCCCCCCGGCAAATCTCCAACTTTGCCGTGGCAACGTGCAGGGCCTCCTGGCTGCCCAGCGCCTGCAGGATGATGTTTTTGCGCGGATGCACCCGCGCTTCTTCCTCGCTGATGCGCCCGGCTTCCACCAACTGGTTTACCAGCGATTGATCTTTGGTAAGCTGCACAATCTGGTCGCCGCGAATAAGATAGGCGCGGCTGTCGCCAATTTGGCCCAGGAAGGCGTGCTGCTGATAAAGCACCGCGGCTGTGGCGGTGGCTCCCATTCCGGTCATCTCCGGGAACTGCCGGGAGCGTTTGGTAATGGCCCGGTTGGCCGATCGCAGCGCCTCGACCATTTGCTCCACAAGCGCTTCAGCAGTATTGAGAACATGCGGATTCATAGAGCGGCCGACCGTTTCCACGGCAATCTGGCTGGCCACCTCGCCGGCGGCGGCGCCGCCCATACCATCGGAAACCATCAGTATTAACGGAGCAGTAAAAATATCAAAGGGGAGGATACCCAGAAGATTATCCGCAAAGGTGCTGGTATGGATGCCCACCAGAAAATTGTCTTCGTTGCCGCTGCGCACCTTCCCGGCGTCTGTCTGGGCAAATACTTTAATCATGACTGAGCCTGTTCTTTTTTTATTCCGCCAATGCAGGCTATCATTCCAAAATGAATACAGGATAATACTTGTAAGCTGACTCAATATATTCTCCCGGCCCGGCAAAAGCAAGGTAGGGAATTTCTCGTTTATTTCCGCTATTCAGTGGTGGTGCAAAATAAATGCCGGGAGAAAAACCGGGGAAATTCGGGGCCGGGCCGACAGAGAGCCGTGCACCTTTTGCACCGGCCCGGCATATTCCGGCCGGCCGGCTCAATCCGGCGGCCGAAATGGCGAGAGGCGGTTGAGCCGGCGAATCAGGAAATAAATCGAAATTAATCCGACCACAATAACCAGGTAAGCCCCGGACTCCCATTCCGGCGCGATCTGCTGCATGAGGAAAAAATCGTAGCTGCCGTGGAAGAGAACCGCGATCAACAACCCGGCCCACAGAAACCGTTTACGCCGGCGTCGAAATTTGGCCAGGCCCACAAAGTATCCCATCAACGCGCCGAAGACGGCATGGGCCGGCACGGCGGTAAACATACGCAGTACCGCCACTCCCATCCCCCATTGCATCACGTAGAAAATGTTTTCAAAGGTGGCAAATCCCATGGAAACCAGGACCGAGTAAAGCAGGCCGTCGTAGGGCTCGTTAAATTCCTGGTCATAAAAAATGTAGCTCATCAGCAGATAGAATTTCATCCCTTCTTCGATCAGTGCGATCACTAAAAAAGCATCGACGGCCGCCATTGCGGTTGAGAGCGGCGGAGTGTACATAGCGGCAATCCACTGTTCCAGGTAGCTGGCTAACAGGGTGGCTAACATGCCCACCGCAAAGGCTTTTATCATCAGCGGCAAGGGTTCCGGTTCGTAGCGGTCCCGCCAATAAAAAAACAGGGCAATAAATACGCCCGGGGCAATGGTCAGGGCAACGGTGATCCAAAAATGATTCATGGCATCCTGCGGTTATTCTCCACACATGAGCAAGTTAGCCAATGCTGTTCAATAAAAAAACATGCCGGGTAAGAATGTACGGTAATGAGGACAGGCGGCGGAGGCGCTGCGCAGGCTGAAGCCTGTGTTTACATCCCGTTTTATCGGGGCGCCTACCATAGTTCAAAGCAACGGGGAACCCTCTCTCTGCGGCTCTCTGCTAAAAGACTCCCGGGAAAAACACGGTAATGCTTAAGAAGATGGCTGCGAGCAGCATAAGCTGCAGGAACAGCGGGAACATAAATTTAAGCCAGGCCTGGTAAGGAATATTTGCCAGGCTGAGCATGGCCATCAGCACCCCGGAGGTGGGAATGATGGTATTGGAGAATCCGTCTCCACAGGTAAAGGCAAAGACCGCGGTTTGGCGGCTCAGCCCCAGCACATCGGCCAGCGGGGCCATCAGCGGCATGGTGACGGCGGCCTGGCCGGAGCCGGAAGGAATCAGAAAGTTGAGCATCGTTTGAAAGAGCAGCATCCCCTGGGCGGCCACAAAGTTGGGGAAGTGCTGCAGGGATACCGCAGCAGAGTGGATCAGGGTGTCCATAATCTGGCCGTCGCTCAGCACCACTTCGATGCCCCGGGCAAATCCGACCACCAGGGCGGCCACCACCATCTCTTCCATCCCTTTTACAAAGGCGCCGGCCGCCTCATCGAGGGGCAGGCGGGCCGCAATCACGGCTACAATCCCCATCAGGAAAAAGCCCCCGGCCATTTCGGAAAGCCACCAGCCCCAGGATTCTACTGCGTAAAGAATTCCTACAAAAATAACTGCGCTGCTGAGCAAAATAGAGAGGTGAGTGCGGGTCAGGGCAACCGAATCATACTGATGATCGCCTTCCCGGTCGGGTAAATCGGCAACGACTGATGCGGACGGGTTGCGCTTGATTTTTGCCCCGTAACGAAGCAGGTAGATGATGGTCACGGTCATGCTGACGATCCAGAAAACCGCCCGGAAAGGCACGCCGCTGTTCAGCGGCAATTCGGCAATTCCCTGGGCAATATTGACCGTAAAGGGATTGGTGGTAGCCGCGGCAAAACCGACAACGGCGGCTAAGAGCACAATCGATAATCCGTAGACCCGGTCATACCCCATCTCCCGGGAGATGATCAGGAACAGCGGTATCAGGGGGATAAACTCCTCCCCCATCCCCAGGGTCGACCCGCCAACACCGATGGCAATCATCAGAATAATGGTCAGCCCATTTGCCGAGGCGCGAAAGATGTGCATCAGCTTTTGGATGGCGGCGGTAATTGCCCCGGTATGCTGAAGAATCCCCAGCACCCCGCCAATAATGAAGATGAAAAAGATAATATCGCCGGATTTTTCCATGCCGCGGGGAATGGCGCTTAAAAACTGGGTAAGGCTTACCGGGGAGACTTTGCCCTCCTGCGAGTCGCCAAGAAAAACCCCTTTTAGACTGATGTGTTTTTCTTTTTTCTGGAAGGTTCCCGGCAACACCACGGTGCGCTCTAAATTTCCTACCTGACGTTTTTCGCGCTGGTATTCTCCGGAAGGAATCACATAGGTGAGCAGGCTGCAAAAAAAGATGACCGCGGTTAACAGGATGAACACATGGGGGATTTTAAAGCGTGCGCTACTCACATCAAACTCCTTTGAAATGGGTTAGAAAAAGCTGATAAGCTAATAGGCAACGCCCCGAATGTCAATAGCTACCTATGAGCTTGTATCTTTTATTTTGGTTCTGCATCCAAATAGAGAATTTGCTAAAAGGGCTCAAGAGGTTGAAGCGTTATCGCTGATGCAAGGAGCAGGGCAGATGATTAAAAAAGATATTTACATCGAAGATTTGATCGAGCAAGTACCGGAATCGGTGCAATTTTTGATGAAGAGGCACATCCGCTGTATTGCCTGCGGCGAGCCGATCTGGGGCACCCTGGAAGAAGCCGCGCGGGAAAAGGGCTATTCCGATGCGGAAATCGATCAGATTGTCGATGAACTAAACCAATTGGCAACACAGCCCTAGCGCTGGTAAAAAATCAATACATAAGGAGTTAGTTATGGGTTTAATACCTGAAGACGATCGCAAAGTAATCCGGGAGCGCCTGGACGCCATGGAACAGCCGGTCAAGATTATTAATTTTACCCAGGAGTTGGAATGTATGTATTGCAAGGAAACCCGCCAATTACTGGAAGAGTTGGCCGAACTTTCCGACAAGATTTCCCTGGAGGTTTACAATTTTGTAAACGACAAAGAAGCGACGGCGAAATACAACATCGACAAAATCCCGGCAACGGTAATCGAGGGCGACCGGGATTACGGCATCCGGTTTTACGGGATTCCCTCCGGCTACGAGTTCAGCACGCTCCTGGAAACCATTCTGATGGTCTCCCGCCGGGATTCGGGGCTATCCAAAGAGACCCGGGAAAAACTGCAAACGATCACCCAACCCACCCGGTTGCAGGTGTTTGTTACCCCCACCTGTCCCTACTGTCCCCAGGCGGTGTTTCTGGCCCATCAATTTGCTATGGAGAACGAGCACATCACCGGCGACATGGTGGAGGCAACCGAATTCCCGCACCTGTCGCAGCGTTACCGGGTCATGGGCGTTCCCAAGACCATCGGCAATGACGAGCCGCTTGCCGAAGGCGCTCTGCCGGAACCGGCGATGGTGGATAAACTGTTATCCTTAATCACCAAAAACTAAGCAAGGAAAAGATTATGACATCAGAACATCCGCGTTTCAGCCTGGATTTAAAACGGATCTCCGGTTATCAATTTGAGACAAACTTTGATTGGGAAGCGGCCTCGTTATTGCTGGATGAGCCGGCGCCGCTGGGCGAGAGCAAGGGCCCGAACGCCTCCCGGTTAGTCGGGGCGGCGGTGGGCAATTGCCTGAGCGCCAGTTTACTGTTTTGCCTGCAAAAGAGCAAGCAGACCGTCCGGAGCCTGCACACCCACGTGGAAGGCGAGCTCATCCGCAACGAACGGGGCCGCCTGCGCCTGGGACAGATCGAGGTAACCATCACCCTCGACGTAGAAAGCGAACAGCCGCAACGGGTAAAACGCTGCCTGGATTTGTTTGAAGATTACTGCGTGGTCACGGCCAGCATCCGTAAAGGAGTGCCGGTTCGCGTGGCCGTCAAATCTCCCCGGGGCGAATTGCTTTACCAGGCGGAGTAAATGCAATCTTTACTTCCGGAATCCCGGGAAAGCGTGCCGGCAGCAGCGCGGTGCGGAAAATAAAGCATTGTTTTTTGTAACGCCGGTGAATCCCGGGCATCAAAAGTTTGTAGTCAGTTTTGCATTAACATCTCCACATGCCTAGGCCGTAAGGTTGGCATACGATCAGCTCTCCCATCCCCCTCTAACCCCACGAGAGGGGGATGTTTTTTAAACAATCCTCATTAGCGTTATTAATTCAGTAACTACTTCTACTTTAACACTTTAGTTTTCATGTCGCCCCTATGGGGCTTATAGACCCGTGAATTCGTATGAGAATGAAATTGTTTGAATGTGATGAACGAGTTTCCCATGAAATTTCCCCAGCCCGGCCCTCCCCGAAATCGGGGAGGGAGGCCGGTTCCCCCCCGATTTCGGGCTTCGTCGTGAGCTCAGCCGAACAGGGGATTAAGGGGGGACATTACCATTGCATGAAGGCAACTACACAAATACATTTAAGTGTATGGAGTTCCCTTCGAAGGGGGGTAGGGGGATGTCATTGAAAAGCAAACGTAAGCGCCCCATAATTATTATACACTCAATACATTTCATCTTTTCGGAAACGAATTCACGTCTCAATAAACACTATAAATTATTCTTATTCCGGCGCTTCGCAGCGGGCTTTCTTATTTTGCCCCTTCGGGGCAGCCCTTTCAACATGTATTTCGCTGTGCCAGTATTTTTGCGGTAGCCACATGGCTGCCATTTTGATAAGGCGTCTTAGGCGGTGGTGGCTTTTTAGGACCACGCGGATGTTTTTTGTATTTGCTAA
>JAJRYW010000300.1 GCA_024275555.1 Calditrichota bacterium
AGGGGCTAAGTGCTTTCGCACACTTCGGTCCCCGGCCGGCCGGGGTGTCTTCGACAGAGTAAATCGACAATCCCGGCCGGCCGGGAGTCGAATAAGACCCCGAAAGGGGCTAATAAAACCGCAAATTGAATTCTGTGCAAAATGTAGTTATTTTCTTTTTGAAGCCAACCCACTGTACGTTTAAAACGGAGGTCTGATATGGTAACAATCCGGTTACTGTTTTTTGTGATCATGTTTGTTCCGGGGGTGATTCCGGCCCAGAACTTCACCTTTACGCCGCTGAACGGGCTCACCCTTCATGGAACCCCGGGCGATTTAGTGATTTTCGACGCGGATATTCACAACACGTCCCAACAGCCGTTGTCTATCCGCATCAGGAGGATGCAGGAGAATCTTCCCAGCGGCTGGACAAGCTCTTTGTGCAGCGGCGCCCTCTGTTTTCCGCCGGACCGCGACGAGTATACCTTGCCCGACACTATCTTCGGTTTTCCCCCGCTTGCTCCGGATTCCGTGGAAGAATTTCACCTCAATGTCAACACCGGCCCGTCGCCCGGCGTCGGGGATGTGGTGATTCGCGTGGAAAACATGAACAATCCCAGTGAATTTATTGAATTGACCTTTACCGCATCAACTCAACCGACGGCCATCGATCCGGTCAACGATCCGGTTACCGGCAATTTCCGTCTGCTGAAAAACTATCCCAATCCCTTTAACCCCTCCACGACCATTCCTTTCGAAATTGGGGGAAAGCGGCCTGCGCCGGTGGTGCTGGAAGTGTTTAATATGCTTGGGGAACGCGTGAATGTGCTGGTAAATGAACGGCTCCAGCCCGGCGTCTATGAGGTTGCCTGGAATGCAACGGACTTTAACGGAACACCGTTGCCCAGCGGAATTTATTTTTACCAGCTTAAAGCAGCCGATTTTCGTCAAACCGGTAAAATGGCGCTGCTACGCTGACCGGCAACGATGAGTTCCGGGTATCGTGGCGCAGACCGGGGTTGAATCGGATAACATCCGGGGCCTGCAACGCTCACTCATCAGCGTTGGCCGTCAGAGCCCGCATGGTCTGCGTAAAAGTGCTTTCGTACACTTCGGCTTCCGGTTGGCCGGGAGTCGATTGAAACCCCGCAAGGGACTAATTCACATAAATTCTTTATAATCATCAATTCTTTGGAGGAGTAATGATGAGTATTGCGATGTTATGGCGCAGGTGGGGGTTTGTGATATTTTTAGCAGGTTTTCTCCTGCTGAGCGCCGAGTCTTTCCGGAGCCTGCAAGCGCAGACCCGCAACCCGGTGCTGGAGTTCTGTACCGGCACCTGGTGCCAATGGTGCCCCTGCGGGGACAGCACCATCATCAACCAAATTTTACCTGTGATGCCCAATGTGATTGTGCTGGCCTATCACGGGGGCGGCAGCGATCCTTTTCGAGTGTTCCCGGGAAACGATATCCTGGGGCGGTTGGGGCTAAACGCTTATCCGACCGGGGTGATAGATCGCGTCTCCGGGGTCCGTTCCTGGGGAAGCCAGTGGGTCAGCAGCCTGAGCGCCCGGATGGGCGTACCGGCCGGTGTGGATATCGATGTGACCCGCAGTTACAACCCGGCAACGCGGGAGTTTAATGCGATCATTGATTTTACCGCCCGGCAAACCCTGAACGGGGATTACAACTTCAACTGTATCCTGGTTGAAGACGGGCAGGTTTGGGGGCAGACCTCCAATAATACCTGCACTCCCGGGCATTCCTATATCTCGGATTTTGTTCATGAGTGGGTTGTTCGCTCGATCATGAATGGTTCTACCGGCGACCCGGTCAGCAGCGGAACCTGGAACCAGGGCCAAACCATCACCCGTAATATTTCCTACACAGTACCGACGCCGCCCGCGCCTGCCCCGGATATTATTCCGGATAGCTGTCACATTGTTGTGCTGGTCTATAAAGTTGGATCCCCCATGAACAGCAATGCCGAAATCCAGCAGGCTGTGCAAGTGAGCTTGATTGACCCCAACTATGCAGCCACGCTGGAGTCGCCCCAGGCCGACCGGTTGGCTGACAGCGCCAGCCCGGTGCAATATACCGCCCTGCTGCGTAATGTCGGCGTGCTGGAAGACACTTACACGGTCGGCTTACAGTTTGACGGCCCTTCTTCCTGGGACCAATCCTTTACCACGGTTAACGGAACCTTCCCAATCGGCCAGACGGACAGCATTACCTTGCAGCCGGGGGATTCCACCACAATTACGGTCGAAGTGAATCCTAACGGCGAGATCGGTTTTGGGACCGCGGTCCTGGAGTTCCTGTCGCAAAACAATATCGCCGGCTCCCAGGATTTCCGCCTGGCTACCTTTGGCCTGGATGTGCTGATTGTTGCCGACGACGACGGCGCCGGCTATGAGCACTATACCGTTACTGAGATGAACAACCTGGGAGCCAGTTTCGGGGTGGTCTCCAGCGCCGCGGTTATTCCGGCGGGCTCGAATCTGAACACCTTCGGCGGTCTGGTGTGGAACACCGGCCTGACCGAACCGGCGCTGAACGCCGATGAAATTACCGCCCTGGAAAACTACCTGGATAACGGCGGCGGCCTCTACCTGAACGGCTTGGATATTGCCTACCAGTTAGCTGACCCGGCCAGCCCTTATTACAGTACCGACACCGAACAGTTTTTCACGAATTACCTGCATGCAACCTATCATACCCGCAACTATGCTTCCCAATTGGCAGAAGGCATCAGCGGAGACCCGGTTACCGACGGAATCTTGCACATGGGCCTTTCCGGCGGTAGCGGGGCCAGCACGATTAATATTCAGTTGGGGCGCTATGCCAACCACATCAGCCCCAACGGCATTTCCGCTGCCCCGATCTTCCACTATTTCATGCACTCGTCCGATTACCTGGGGATCCGCGCCGAGCATGTTGGCCCGAACGGCAACAGCCGGGTGATTTTTACTACCTTCGGATTCGAAACCATCGCCACAGACGCCCACCGGGCTCAATTTGCCCAGGGAATCAGCAACTGGCTCAGCGGCCCCAGCGCAATTGGCGAGGACCCCGGCGGCCAAACGGCCGGTTCTTTCCGCTTGCTGCCCAATTATCCCAATCCTTTTAACCCGGAAACGCATATTCGCTATGTGTTGCCGGCAGGGGAGCAGAGCCGCCAGGCCGTGCTGACGGTTTATAACCAGTTGGGGCAAAAAGTGGCGCTCCTGGTAGACCAACCGCAGGGGCCGGGGAGCTACGAAGTTACCTGGAATGGCCGCGACGACGCCGGAACGCCGGCAGGCAGCGGAGTTTACTTCTATACCCTGCGCTATGGCGACTATGAGCAAACCCAAAAAATGATCTTACTGCGTTGAGTGGGCAGGATGATCCGGAATTGCCGAGAGGGGCCGGTG
>JAJRYW010000301.1 GCA_024275555.1 Calditrichota bacterium
CTAACCCAACACAAAGGAGTCCGGTTTGGATTACGCCTGGCGCTTCGCTAAACACAACTGCGCTCGCCCTGCATTTCTTGTGCTGCTGATCGGGCTGGTAGTGCTGCTCTTTTCCTGCGAGCCGCTGGAGCGGGACAATCCCCTCGATCCGCAAAATCCCAACAGCACCCGGCCCCGCAAAATTGTGGTGGAAGCTTTTGTCAACACGGCCAACCCGTTGCAGATCAATGAATTCGCCCTGGAGGCGCTCTACCAGGTGCAGGATCGCCATCAGCCCCAATTGTTGGTTTTGGAATACCACCGCGACACCAGCCAGTATCCGGATTCCCTGGCGCTGGCGGAGAGCCTTTCGCCCTACCTCACCTACATCAACCTGTTTGACGGGCAAGCCGGCCTGCCGGATATTTTTTTTAACGCCGGAATGCGGCGGGTTCAGGGGGCCTCGAGTGTGGGCAACTCCATCACCCGCTTAGAAAACGCCTTGAACGGCCTGCTGGACCAGACCAGCCGCTTTGCTGTCGAGGTGGAAACAACCCGCCAGGGGGACTCCATCATCCCCACGGTAACTGTCGCCCGCCTGGGCGTCGACGAGGCCCGCAACCTGATCATCAAAGCCGTGTTAAGCGAACAGGTTGATCTTCAGTACCTGCGCCATGTGGTCGTTGATGTGAGCAGTTTACCGGTAACCCGAATTGCCTCCGGGACCTTCCAAAGTTTTACCCTTCCGGAACTGAGGGCGCTGAACAGCCGGGGCAAGCTCCAGCTTACCGTCTATTTGATAGACCGGGACTTAAGCGAAATTTACCAGGGGGTGCAAATTGACCTGTAGCAATCGAACCCGGCGATTCTTGCGGCTGCTCTGGATACCGGCGCTGTTGCTTTGGCTCAGCAGCAGTTGTGATGAACTGCTCAACCCCAACAATCCCCCGGTTATAGAGGCTGTTTTTACCACCAATGATATTTACACGGTCAATCCCGGCGATACGGTAACAGTGGTGGTCCGGGCCAGCGATCCCCAGGATAGCCAGCTCTTTTACCGCTGGGAAGCCAGCGGCGGAGAACTGCTGCTGCCCACCGACCGCGACAGCGTGCGCTGGGCGGCCCCCCCGGTCGGCGGAACGTATCAGATCTCCGTAACCGTCAGCAATGTGCACGACAAATCCAGCGAAGGCGCCCTATCCATTGAAGTAATCTCGCAGGAAAATCCCACCGTGACCATCCTCTCCCCGGCCAACGGGGATTTTGTGGTTCAGCATCGCCTGATCACTATCAGCGCCAGCGCCTTTCATGTAAACGGCCTCCAGAGCGTGGCCCTCTTTGTGGACGACACGCTGAGAGCGCAGCAGGCCGGGCACGCCAACAGCAATCGCTACGACTTTGACTTCCGAACCGATCTTCCGGCGGGACTTCACCGTATCCGCGTTACTGCCGCGGCCAATAATTCCGGGAGAACCGGGGAAGACCAGGTTGATATTACTGTTGAAGGGATTATTACCCGGCCGGAGAATCGGCTTCCGGATTAAATACCCGTATCAATACAACACAGATTTTAGAGAGCGGGGCGGAATTTATCTTCCGGCCTGTTGAACGGTTGTATTTGGGGAGCTGCTCACACATTTTAAGTATTGTCCTCCAAATTTTTCCTCCTTAGACCGCCTCATGCCCCCCGGCCGGCTGTTGCAGATTTTCGGAAATGGTTCGGAAAGCCGTTGAAACGGCTAAAAATTCTGCTTTTTCTCATTAACACCGGCCCCGGTCTGCCGGGGCCGGTGTTAATGAGAACTTCGATCGGAGTTTAGCCGTTTCAACGGCTTTAATATATAATCTTGCGTTGTAGTAGAACTGAGGAGCGTCAAAACTTTTTTTATCCTGTGCATCGAGCTATAAAATGGCCCGGTTAATTTTTCAAAGATCATCAACGGTTTTCTAATGAAATTGCAACAGCCGGTGTTCCGGGATTCACAAATTTGTTTTCTCCCTGAAAAACAGGCGGGGAATTTTTTTGTCTCCTTCGCCGGAGCCACACAAATACGACCGGTTTTTTTGCATACTACAAACTGCGCACCCAACCTGTAAAGCATAAATACTCCGTATGAATCCCTGTTGATCAGCAGCAAACACCCGGCAAAAAACCTACATCACAGCCCACTCAAAATTTACAGTGACAGATGTCACAATTAAAAAATTTTTTTTCAAATGGAGGGTTGACAAATTTGCTTCTTTTTCGTATAATGATAGTCCCTGATTGCCGAGAAAATGGTTGAGGACCTCTTTCCTGCTTCAGGTAAGGCAATCGGTAGGCCGGAGGAACGGCCTGCATTTCTACCATGCTCCAAGAAGGGCATACATTGTGCAGGGTTTTTGGGAGGATTCTGCACTTTCAACAACCTTCTTTATAGATCGGACCCGGTTTTTCTCAGGGACGACTCATACCTAATATCTAAGCGGTGGAGGCTAAGCATGCGTCATAACGATACGCATAAGCTGCTGTTGGTGGTGTATATTCTCACCATTTTGTTTATTTTAACCATCTACTCCCAGGGAGATTTAAGTGCAGACCCCTCGGTGCTTTCCACTCTGCAAACAACCACAGGACGTGATGCAATTCAACTAATGTCCGGTTTTCAGATGACCGGAGAATCCGCCCTGACCACGATCATCGCCCTGACCGTTTTCTTTGGATTTGCCTGGGTAATGAACCGTTCCAAGTCATTATAAGTTTTTATCCCGGGTAAGAGTACGGTAAGATTATCTGTTGAACCGCGCAGCCAAGCAGGTTTGCCGCTAAACAGGAATGGACCGGCAAAATCATCACGACCTCTCCAACATGAAGGTTGGTTCGCATGGTTATGCCGGTTTTCAATATGCCATGCTCCTGGGAAATACGCACTACCGGGCTGTCTTCCACCATTTTTCCCCAACCGCTTTGCCGAACAAGAGCAGCCCGGCCGTAAATGGGGCGCCCATTCCGGTCGGAGAGGCTTTCTTTGGAGAGATGCACCGCCCCGCCGTAGATGACGGCTTCATCCCGCTCCGGATGAATGCTCGCCACCGGGCAGGCAATCGCCGCGGCGATATCCTCCTCCCGGCAACTTCCCAGTTGCAGTTGCATCAGA
>JAJRYW010000302.1 GCA_024275555.1 Calditrichota bacterium
CACGTTTCAACTACTTTTTAGATTTTACTGCTTCCAGTGCTCTGCACTGGAAAAAATCCCGGAGGCTCCTGTCTCCCTGGCCACAAATGCGAGGCAGAGTATCGGTGATGAGATCCGGCGCAGGAGCACTGGGTCGAGTAGGAGATAGGCCCTTCGTGTAATTCGTGTAATTCGTGGATAACAAACGTTTGGTATTTGAGCATTGGAAATTGAAATTTATTTGTGATTTGGTTTTTGAGATTTGGAATTTGCAATTGAGACAGAGCCTACCATCACCAAATTCCCAACGGCTTTACCTCATTCCAGTGCTCTGCGCTGGAAAAAATCCGGGAGGCTCCGGCCTCCTTTGGCCACAAATGCGAGGCAGAGCGTCGGCAAGACTATCCGGCGCAGGAGCACCGGATCGAGTAGGAGATAGGCCCTTCGTGTAATTCGTGTAATTCGTGTAATTCGTGTAATTCGTGGATAATAAGCGTTTGGAATTTGCAATTGAGACAGAGCCTACCAACACCAAATTCCCAACGGCGTTCACGTTTCAACTACTTTTTAGATTTGGCAATTTTAATCCCCCCATCATCGGCATCGATGCGGAAGGAGCCGCCTTTGGCCAGTTCTCCCCGGATCAACATCCGGGAGAGGGGATTTTCGATGCGCTTCTCAATCTCCCGCTTGAGCGGCCGGGCCCCATAGATCTCGCTGTACCCATAGTGGAGCAACATCTCCTTCACCGCCTGGCTGAACTCCACCGAGATGTCTATCTCACCCAGGCGCTCAATCACCTTATTCAGTTCCAGATCCACAATTTGCCGGAAGTTTTCCCTGGTCAAGGAGTGGAACACAATGATATCATCCAGCCGGTTAATAAACTCCGGTTTGAATATTTTGCGCACGTCGCTCATGATCAGCTTTTTCATATCTTCATACGTTTGCTCATCTTCCGGGTAGGTCTCAAAACCGATCCGTTTCACATCCCGGGCAATCTCCTGCCCGCCGATATTGGAAGTGCCGATAATAATGGTGTTCTTGAAGGACACTTTTACCCCTTGCGCATCGGTAAGATGGCCCTCGTCAAAAATTTGCAGGAGCACATTGAAGATGTTGGAGTGGGCCTTTTCGATCTCATCCAGCAGCACCACCGAGTAGGGGTTGCGTTTCACCGCCTCGGTCAACTGGCCGCCTTCGCCGTAGCCGACATATCCCGGCGGCGACCCGATCAACCGGGAGACGGTATGCTGCTCCATGTATTCGGACATATCCAGCCGCACGATCTTCTTTTCGTCATCCATTAAAAATTCCGCCAGCGCTTTGGCCAGTTCGGTCTTCCCGACCCCGGTCGGCCCTAAAAGGAGAAAGGCGCCGATGGGTCGGTTGGTGTCTTTCAGCCCGGCCCGGTTGCGGCGAATCGCATCGCTGATTGCCGTAATCGCCACATCCTGGCCAATGACCCGCTTATGCAGATTTTCCTCCATCCGCAGCAGTTTTTCCGCTTCATCGGTAAGCATCCGGTGCGAGGGGATGCCGGTCCAGCGGGTGATCACATGGGCGATATCATCCACGGTTACATAGCGGCTCTCCTCCTTGCGGTTCTCGGTCGATTTCTGCCGCAAGGATTTCAACTCCTGGTTGATGATCGAGATTTGCTGCTGCAGCCGGGCGGCGCTCTCGAAATCGTTCTTCTCGTAACAGGCCAACTGCTCATCGCGCAGCTTCTGCTTCTCCTTTTCCAGGTGACGTATTTCGCCGGGCGCGTGGATGAGCTGGAGATGTTTACGCGCCCCGGCCTCATCAATCAGATCGATGGCCTTATCGGGCAGGTAACGATCCGAGATGTATTTCTCAGACAGTTTAGCGGCCATCTCGATGGCCTCATCCTGGTACTTGATCTCATGATGGGCTTCGTACTTGGCTTGCAGCCCTTTCAGAATGGCGATGGTTTCCTCGATAGTGGGCTCTTCCACGGTAATCGGCTGGAAACGCCGTTCCAGGGCCTTGTCCGCTTCGATATACTTTTTGTATTCCTGGAAAGTGGTCGCGCCGATGCACTGCAACTGTCCTTTTGCTAAGGCCGGCTTGAGCATATTCGAAGCGCTGATGCCGCCCGGATCGCTGCTGGAAACCACCGTATGCGTTTCATCAATAAAGAGGATAATCGACCCGGCCGCGCGGATGATCTCATCCTTAATCGACTTAATCCGCTCTTCAAATTCGCCCTTAAATTTTGCGCCGGCCACAATTTCGGCCATATCCAACTGCAAAATGCGTTTTTCCAGCAACGTCTCCGGCACCTCCGCTTCCGCGATGAGGTTTGCCAATCCTTCTACGATAACCGTCTTGCCTACCCCCGGGTAGCCGATCAGGATGGGATTGTTCTTCTTGCGGCGGGAGAGCACCTCAATCACCCGCATAATTTCCGCCTCCCGGCCGATCACCGGATCGAGCAGGCCTTTGCGGGCCATTTCGGTCAAATCGGTGGTGTAGAGCTTCAGCACGTCCAACTTCGACTCGGCGGCTTTATCGGTAATACTGCGGCCCTTGCGCAAGGCTTTGACCGCCGCTTTTATTTTTGAAGCTTCCAGGCCGGCCTTCTCCAAAACGGCGCGCAGCGAGGGGGAGGGAATTTTAAACATCGCCAGAAAAAGCGTGTCTTCGCTGATGTATTTATCCTGAAATTCTTCGGCAATTTCCAGGGCGGCCTTGAACAGTTCCTCGGTTTCCGGGGCTAATTTGATTTTGGGAGGCTGATCGGTATCCTGCCGTTCCGGCATCAGTTGCTGGGATTGGTAAAGATGGTCAAGAATAGACGCCGATACTTCATCGGGATGGTAACCGGCTTCCTCCAAAATTTTGAAAATACCCGAGTCGCGGTAGCTGAGCATCCCGATCAGAATCATCTCCGGGGTGAAGATATCCTGCTTCATTTCCACCAGCTCCATCACACCCAGGTTTATTTCTTCCAACACTTTTTCGGTGCAACGCCGCAGATACTGTTGAAACATAACCGGTCTCCTTGCTAAACCAGGTTGGCATAACTACTCAGCATATCCGACATATTTCCCTTAAACCACACGATGCTGAACAATTTAAAGTAGATCATGGGAAGTTAAACAACCGCTGGGCAACCTGCAAACAAAAAGCAGGGAGAGCGTAAAAGCTGGAGGATACAGTTGTAAGCCAGGTTAGGAAAAACTTAACCCGACCTACGGTGCTTAGGCTGTAAGGTCGTTGAGCCCGTCGAAACGACCGGCAGGTGGTGCACGCCCCCCCTTCGACGGGCTCTGGGGGCTTGGGAAATTACCTCATTCCAGTGCTCTGCGCTGGAATAAATCCCGGAGGCTCCGGCCTCCTTTGGCAACGGATGTGCGGTAAGGCCCTTGGGAGGCAAAATCCCAAATAACAAACGACAAATAGCAAACAATATCCAAATCTCAAAAGACAAGCACCAAACAATTTACCTCCATTTTGCTGTTTGGAATTTGAACTTTCGAGATTGGGATTTATTTGTGATTTGGATTTTGAAATTTGGAATTTGCAGTTGAGACAGAGCCTCACACAAGCGATCCGGCGCAGGAGCACCGGATCGAGTAGGCGCCCTCGCGGGAAAATCCCAAATAACAAACGACAAATAGCAAACAATATCCAAATCTCAAAAGACAAGCACCAAACATTTCTGCCGCAAAGAAATAGTAGTGAAAATATTTGGAATCAGTCGAGGCAGAGCCTCAAATTTGCGATCCGGCGCAGGAGCACCGGATCGAGTAGGCAGGCCCTTCGTGCAATTCGTGTAATTCGTGGATAAGAAAACGGGCGCCGGATCGAAGTTTTTCCGTCATGCCGGGCCTCGACCCGGCATCTCCGCCTCAGTGCACTAAAAGCATTTTGCGGCTCAGAACATGATTCCCTGCCTGGAATCTATAAAGGTAAACCCCACTGGGCACAGACCGGCCGCTGTCATCTTTCCCTCCCCAGCGCACCGTGTGACGCCCCGCCTCTTTTCGTTCGTTTACCAGGGTTGCAATCTCACGCCCCAACACATCATACACCTTTAACGTAACCCACCCGGCATCTCCCAGGCTAAATTCCAGGGTCGTCTCCGGGTTAAAGGGGTTGGGATAGTTCTGGGAGAGGTAGAACCCCTGCGGATTCACGGGGTCATTCCCAATTCCGGTAATTCCTTCCTGAATATGATGAATCCGGTTAATCGGCAAATTCCCCAGTTGAGTACGCCCGCCGCCCGGCCAGAGGATTTCCAGCGAATCGACAATAGCCGTCGCGCCGATTCCAAAATGCAGTACGGAACTGCTCTGGGAGAGGTAGCTGCTGCCGCCGCTCACGGTTTGCCTTTGCCAGACGCCGTTCGCCGACACCCTCACGCGGGCGCCCACCGCGCTGCGGTTACTCTGAACGCCCTCCAGTTGCACCTGCATCCAGTTGCCGCGAATGCGGTGATTTTGATAAAGAAATGTGCGTTCTCCGCCGTCAAAAAAATGATTTGACACCAGCAAATCCACCCCGCCGTCCCGGTCATAATCCGCAACCGCACTGCCGTATCCAAAGCTGATGTCCTGCAAACCCAGGTCATCGGAGACATCCGTAAATCCTCCCGGGCCGCCTTCAAAGATTACATCGCTGCGATTTACCCCGCTGGAGACAGCCACAAACAGGTCGAGGTAGCCGTCATTGTTAAAATCGGCAAAATTGGCTCCCCAGCACTCCCGGTTTACCGCTACACCCAACTGGGCGGTCACATCGCTAAAGGTTCCGTCGCCATTATTGTGATAAAGGATATTTCCGGGAGGGCCATTGGTGACGTAGAGATCATCGTATCCATCCCGGTCATAATCTCCCACCGCAACGCCCATGGCATCCATCACCGCCCCGGCGCCTGTGGCGATAGTGACATCGCTGAAGGAACCATCGCCGTTATTATGATACATGCGGTTCCCCTGGCCGCGGTCATGGGCGATGTAGAGGTCCTGCCAGCCGTCGTTGTCATAATCCAAGAAAGCCAGCGCCAGCGGCTTGGTATCCGGCTCCCCGGCTAAACCGGCCTGCTGGGTGACATCGCTAAAGCTGCCGTCGCCGTTGTTTCGGTAGAGCACATTGGGCTGGTCAGGCAGGCCGTTGACGCTGCCGTAGTTGGTTACATAAAGATCGAGCCAGCCATCTTGATCATAATCCACCCAGGCAGCCGCCGTGGATTGGTACATATAGGTAAACCCGGCCAGGGCAGTGGCATCGCTAAATTGCCCGCCGTCATTGCGGAAAAGCTGGTTGACATCCCCGAAATTTCCCACAAACAAATCCGGATCGCCGTCGTTGTCGTAATCCCCCCAGAGCACCGACTTGGCTTCGCCCTCGCTAACCACCCCCGCCAACGCACTGACATCCCGGAACTGCCCCTGCACATTTCGGTAAATTGCCAGGGGACTATTCAGCGGAGTTGCCAGGACAATATCCTGCCAGCCGTCGCCGTCGTAATCGGCAAAGGCCGCCCCGCCGCCCAGGGAATAATCCAGTTGGGGATCATACTCATGGCTGATTCCGGCGATGGGACTCATATTGTTCATGCGATCCGGGTCTTCCTGGAATACTAAGTGTTGATCCACAGCAACTTGCGTATAGGTGTTGATGACTCCCGACGGCCAGCGCAACAACAAGGCATCCACAAGACTGCTGCTATCCGCGCCAATCAGCAGCGTCGGGCTATTTTGGGAAAGATAGCTGGCGCCGTACTGGGTGGAATAGATTCGCCGCTGCCCGGATTGATAGACCTCCAGCCGGGTTCCCACGGCATCGCGGTTGCTGACCGTTCCTTCCAGGGAGAGGGATAACCAGTGATTGGCCGCGCCGCTGTTACGCCAAAGCACAAATGGATCGGACGCATTCAGCACGGCAATATCCGGATAGCCGTCGCGGTTGAAATCGCCCACGGCATTGCCGTAACTCTGGAAATCGTTGGCGCCTGACATCAGGTGATTTACATTATCAAAACTGCCGTCGCCGCGATTTTCAAAGAGCACATTCTCCCGGTCCGGCTGGCCGTTGGATACGGAGACATAGAGGTCGAGATCGCCGTCGTTGTCAAAATCCAGGAAGTTGGCTCCCCAGCAAACCCGGTGTACCGCGACCCCGGCAGAATCGGCTACTTCCGTAAAGGCGCCGTCGCCGTTATTGCGCAGCAAACCGTTGCCTTCACTGCCGTTGGAGACATAAATATCAAGGTAACCGTTTTGATCGTAATCCCCCACGGCCAGCCCCATCGCGTCAAAAGCCAGGTCGGTGCGGGTCTGGACGCTGACATCGCTAAACGCGCCGTCGCCGTTGTTGCGGAACATGGTGTTGCCTTCCCGGCGGTCATTGGCGATATAGATGTCCGGCCAGCCGTCGTTGTCATAATCGAGGAACACCACCGCCAGCGGTTTCTTCAAGGAATCCCCGACGCCGGCGAAATCGGTGACATCCGTAAAAGTGCCGTCCCCGTTGTTTCGGTAAAGGGTATTCGCCAGGTTCCCAAAGGGGGAGATTTGACTATAGTTGACCAGGTACAAATCCAGCCAGCCATCCCGGTTATAATCTCCCCAGCACGCCGCTGTGGTTGGCAGGGTGTCCGGGGAAATTCCGGCCGTAGCGCTCACCTCCTGGTAGCTGTACTGGCCCACGCACTGATAAAGCCGGCTGGGTGCATTAAAGTTGGCAATAAACAAATCCTGATCGCCGTCGTTGTCATAATCCGCCCAGAGAATGGTTTCGGATTCATCTGTACCGGTCAGACGCAATTGGGCGGTCAACTCCGTAAAACCATTGTTTCGATTGGCAAAAGTGCGGATGGTCTCTCCGGCGCCGGTGGTCAGGCTCAAGTCGTCCAAACCATCTCCGTCAAAATCAAAAAAACTGACCCCGCCGCCCAGGAATTGACCGGAGTAGGTATGCATTACCCCCATATTAGCGGCCACATCCTGGAAAGTAACTCTTTGTGAATATCCCGCAGCGGACCATAACATAATTGTGAACCAGACAAATCTATAATAAAATTTGATGAAGCGCATGTTGTGCCCCTATTGTTTTGAATGTTTCCGGTTTGACAGCGACGACTAAATCGAAAAATGGATTTTTGCATATCCCGGCAGGATACAAGTTGGTTAGTATACGCATTACAGGGGAGAATTACAATATCCCGGGCCAAATTGGGGTGGATTTGCGGATATTTCCGGCAGATATTTTTTGCGTGAAGGGGTGAGCGGGTGAGCGGGCGTCAGGCTATCAATGTGTGGTTCTATTGCGGGGAGGATGAATGGCAAACTGGGGTTTGCGACTCCTGGCGTCTTTTTTTCTCGGGAGGAGTGTCAAAATTTATTTTGACCGTGGGGATGCGAGGGGGTGAAGGGGTGAAGGGGCGAAGGGATATCAAGGTGTGGTTCTGTTGCGGGGAGGATGAATGGCAAACTGAAGTTTGCGACTCCTGATGGCTTTCTTTTTCGGGAGGAGTGTTAAAATTTATTTTGACTGTGGGGATGCGAGCGGGTGAAGGGGTGAAGGGGTGAGCGGGTGAAGGGGCCTCGGGATATCAAGGTGTGGTTCTGTTGCGGGGATGATGAATGGCAAACTGAAGTTTGCGACTCCTATCGTCCAAAGAGGCGTACGGCCAAACTGAAGTTTGCGACTCCTATCGTTGGAAGAGGCGTACGGCCAAACTGAAGTTTGCGACTCCTATCGCCGGAAGAGGTATAGGGGCAAACTGGGGTTTGCAACTCCGGCTGGCTGAAGAGGTATAGGGGCAAACTGGGGTTTGCGACTCCGGCATTACCCCAAAAAAAAGAGACGCCCCTGGCGGGACGTCTCCAAAAAACTCAGCGAACTTTATGCTGCCGCAGCAAGATTTACTTCATCAAAATCATCTTCTGAGACTTCACAAAGTTGCCTGCTTCGATCCGGTAGATGTAAACGCCGCTGGCGACTTTGGCGCCAAACTCGTTGGTGCCATCCCAAACTACTTGCTTGTAGCCGGCAGTCTGGTTGCCGCTCACTAAGGTCTTCACTACCTGACCTAATATGTTGTAGATCTTCAAGCTGACCTTGACTTGCTCTTTTAAGCCATACTTGATGGTCGTGGTCGGGTTGAACGGGTTGGGATAGTTCTGCTCCAGTGAAAACTCTACCGGAACCTGGGAACCCAGATCATCGCCGATGCCAACCAGGCTCCGCAATGTATCCGCGTCAAAATCATAGTCGTCGAAATACATTTCGTCGTCCGGGGTGGCGCCATAAAAATCGTTGGCGTCCAGCATCAGCAAACCGCCGTTTCCAAAACTACCCTCGGTCCATTGCCAGGCGTGAATCACCGTGCCGTTAAAGATGAACTGGGCCGAATCCTGATCCAGGTCAACGATTACGGTTACTTCGTTCCAGACATCGTAGGAATAGTTGAAAGTGGCCGAAGCCTGACCGCCGGCGTCTAACGAAGCCATACCGCCCACGTTAAAGAAACACTGCATTCCCCACTCGGAATTAGCGCCGTCGAAGAATGATAACGTGTTAAAATAACCCGCTTTGCCGCTGGGAATATACATTTGGAAAGTCATGCCCCAGGAGCCGCTGGTAAGCATTCCCAGCGTCTTTACCAGGTCGTTGTTGGGAGCGATGACCACCGAGTTCGAACCGCTGTAAGCGTAGTTCGAGGAGACATAGGGGTCTTCGCCGGAACCGGGAGAGTTGCTCCAGGTGGTCCAGTCAACCGGGTTCTGAACAACAAGCTGCATACCCGCTGTATAGGCCTCGAAATCATCGAAGAATGCCGTGTCGGCGCCCATCGGCGTTGCTACGGCAACATTCGAAGGTCCGCTTTCTCCGCCGGTATACATCGCGGTAACATAGTAATAATAGGTAGTGCCGTTGGTAACCGAACCGTCAAGATAAGTCAGGCTCAGGCTGTCTACGGAAGCAACCAGGCTGTAGTTCAGGCTGTCGGTAGAACGGTAGATGTTGTATCCCAACAGGTCTTGAACACCGAACAGGGAGGCGCCCTTGCTCAGCGGAGCCCGATATCCTTCCGAAACCGATCCGGCCTCGACCAGGCCTTTACCGGAAACTTTTTGATCCGGAATGACGCCGTCCAGGTAGGCGGCGCCGCTGGAACGGTCGGTTACACCAATCTTCTTGCCGTCGTCCATCTTGCTTTCCAGACCGGCTAAGGAAACCGGACGGCTGCTGCCGTCGGAAGAGAGTTCCACGATACGCGCGTCTTTGCCAACGCCTTCCAGCACCAGGGCGCGAATCATCAGGTTGTTGTCAAACGTCGGGGAAATATTGCCCAGCGGCTGCCAGGGTAAGCCGAGGCCGGGAGCATTCACCCAGCCGCGACCGGCGGTCGGGGAAGAGGTGTCCCAGGCCAGGTTCATGGTTTGGCCAACCGGCTCGAAGAATGAAATAAAGAAATCGTTCTGGGTGATCTGGATGCCGGCAGCAGATACATCAATGTCGTCGAACATTCCCCGGTTGATCGTATAAGGACCGGTTGCCAGGGAGTTTGCCGGGCCGTTAACGTCGCCGTCCCAGATGGTGTAATCGATGCTGGTCATACCCGTAGCGGTGGTGTCGAAATAAACCCGGATAGCCAGAAGCGTGGAAGGATACACATTGGGCGTAAAGCGTACGGCCAGATCGCCTTCCGCAGTCGAACCGATGCTCAGGTTGCCTTCGCCGCTGCCGTCGTCATAGGCAATTTCCACAATCCCGGGCGCCATGGGAGTTTCCCAGAATAACTCGACTTCCGCATCGCCGGCTACCGCCTGCAAGTTGCGGGGAGGATCGAGCTGCGGCGGAAAGTCAATCATCACTTCTTCTAATCCAAAGAAGTTACTGTGATTCCCAAATGAACCGCCGTCAACGATATAATAGCGGAAAGCGACGTAGAAATTGTCGCCGGGATTCACGCCATAGTTCTCAAGATTGTAACTATATTCGGTCCAGACAACCGGGCAATTGAGATAGTCAATCATGGTAAAATCTGCCGGATCGTTGCCGGTGGTGGAGATCAACACCATCACGGAGTCATCCCACGGGCCGTCGGCGTGATTCAACCAGAAAGAGAGCTCCATGCCGCTCTGGTAATCCAGGATTTGCGGTGTGATCAGCCACTCATCGATCATCCCCATCGCATTGGCGGCCTGGTAATTGTTGGCTGCGTAACCGATGCCTTCCATGGGAAAGACATTGGAAACCGTGTCAACAATGACTCGCCAATCCGCACCCGGCACTTCATCGCCGCCGTCGGCATCGATTTGCATCCAGCCCATCGGGATTTGCAGGGTGGTGTCATTAAACCCTTCCACAAACGGAAGCGTTGCCGTGGGAGGAGGCGCGGAAACTGCTAAGGTCAGCACAATAGACCATTGATGCAGGGTTCCATCATCGCCGCTAAAGTCATCGGCGACCATCAATACCCAATCGCCATCGGGGTCCATTCCGTTCCATGCACCAAACCCGGGAGGGTATCCTTCCGGCCGGAAGAACCCGGTAAAAGGAGCGCTGCCGGAAACGATGCTCAGGGCAGCCTGGTCATCAAACACGGTGCCAATGTAGTTATCGCCGCTTCCGCCGTTGTCGGTAGACAGTTCCAAACTATCTCCATAAGGCGAAATCAGGTAAATATCCAGGTCGGAATCGTAGGTGTGCGTCAAGGAATCGATGACCAATTCCATATCGACAATCTGGGTTCCCGTCATACCGGAAACGGTTAAGGTATCCAATGTGGGAGGAAGTGAATTGCTGATCGGTTTATTCACCGTATCGCTCATAACCATGATCGTCATAAACGTGGTTCCGGAAGGATACACCGCCACCATTTCCGAGGCGGTGTCATTTCCGGGATTCTGATCGCCGGCCAGGAAGGAGGTGACGCTTAAGGTCACATCACCGGCAGCCAGCGGCGTATAGGTAAACATAACCGTATCCACATCGCCGGGGGCCAGGGAAACCAGAACATCCGAACCTATTTGCATGCCATCGGCAAACAAGCGAACCGGTACATTGGTTTGAGCATCGGTGCCCAGGTTCGCGACTTCGGCTTCCACCATATAAGTGCTGTCTGCTACCATTATGTTGGTTTCCGGGGCAATCCAATTCACGGCATAGTCGTTGGCCAGCAGCGGGTAGAATTCGTAATAATCATTATCGCTGTTGCTGGAGCCGTTTCCGGCTAAATGCAGCGTATCGCTGTCCCATTGTACGGCATTGAGGTTATCAAACTGGACGCCTGCCGTGGTGGTCAGCGCCGGAGAGCCGGTGCTGCTTCCGTACATATCCACCAGGTAAACTTTGTTTGAGCCTTCTTCCAAAACGATGGCGCTGTACTGGAAGGAAGTATTGGGATTTCCATATTCGAAGGAAAACCACTTGATCCACAACTGCTGATTGGGAGGAGTGCCGTATAATTTGGTGACGATCCGGTCGTTGGAGCCGGTGGGAGGAGAGCTGGTAAATTCATCCCAGAAGGCGGCAATCGTCATCGGCGGCAAGGAGTCTGTGGGCAGATTCTGATTGGCGTTCGGCAATAACGTCGCGGTGGTGTCGAACGTCAGGAGCATATTCTGGCTGGCTTTGAAATGGGTTACCGGCACGCCAAAATATTCGAACGGAAAAGGAATCGCGCCTGCCTGGGACCAGAAATTGGCCGAGTTGCTGGGGTCTGCCAGGGTGTCCCAGGAAGAAACCGACTCAAAGTCGGAACCGGTGTTTAAACCGCCCGGGTTTCCGCCGTCCTGGACATAAAGAACGCCGTAGGACCAGGTCGGTCCGCCGCCGCCGGTGCTGAAGTCGAGGCCCCACTGCTGCAGTTCGCCGTCGTCGCCGCCGGCGTCATCAACAATGCGGAGGACCCAATCTCCGGCGGCATCCATCCCGTAAAATGCCGAGAGGTCGCCTTCGGGAATAAAACTGCCGGTAAAAGGTGCAGAACCCGCGGTGATCGGGGTTGTAGCTTCCTGGTCGAGAATTGTGCCCAGGTAATCATCGCCGCTGCCGCCGTTATCCGTGGAGAGTTCTATGGAATCTCCCCAGGGAGTAAACAGCCACATATCCACATCGCTGTCCCAGGTGTGGAATAGGGTGTCAATACGCACTTCCATATCGCCAATGGTAATGGATATGGGAACGTTAATGGTGTCATATGTGGCGGGAAGCGTATTCGAAACAAATTTACCAACATTACTGTTGGTGTATGATTGCCCGTACGCGGAAAATGCAGAAAAGACCGCGATAAGACAAACGGCAAGAAATGTTTTGTAACCTGTACTCATAGTTACCTCCAACTAAACTGTGATTCGATTTTTTAATAAACCCTTTGTGTACTGCATGACCCTATAAAGATCACTACCGTCGATCCTTTTTTCTGCTCGACTGTAATTGATCCTGCATATTGCGGGCCGGTACCACGCTTTTCGCATTTTGAGGAACCGCTTTGGCGCGGGCGTTCCGTAACTGGGCCGCTTTACGCTGTTCCCGTTGGGTCATGGGGCGGTTGGATTGTTTGGTAACTACCACAATTTTGCCGTCTTTTTGCATTTTAACCACGTGATGGGTTTTTTCCTTCACCTGGTCTGCCCTGCGGTCATCACGATCCTTGCCTTCGGCAGCGGATAGTGAGACAGACAGGAGCAAAAACATGACAGCAAGAAGATAGCCTACATACTTCTTCATAGTAAGACTCCTTAATTAGTTAAATGAACCGGTTATTTAGTGAAGAGACTAATGCCTATTTATTGCAACAAATACTGTAAATGGGCGCGCCCATACTTATCGAGATGCATTTTCTAAAAACTGAAAGGGTATGAATTCTGGTATCGGATTGACGTACATATCTTGGAAATTTCCTTTGCGCTACTCGCTGTCCTTGCTGATAGCAGAGCCGTGGTTTGTATCAAGTATGAAAGATCAAAATCTGCCACTATGTGGGTCACAAAACCTAAATTTGAACAGGCCAATTGAGGGTTGTCTGTCAGGCGACTGGTGTGCCGCAAAACCTGCTGAAAAAAACTACAAGTGTAAATATATTCTTGATTTTATGTGGGGCAATATACCACAAAATAATTAAAAATCAAGAGATTTTCCAAAATTAGTGCCGGGGGAGTTAACCTGTTTTTTGAAAAAGTTCGGGAGAAAATACCCGCTATCGGAGCGCCTTGAATTGTGAAAAATAGTCCAGCACTTTCCGCACATAGGCGCGGGTTTCCGGAAAGGGCGGAATTCCCCGGTATTTTTCGACCGTCGAGGGGCCGGCGTTGTAGGCTGCCAGGGCTTTTTGATAATCGCCTTTAAAACGGTCAATCATCAGGGCCAGGTAGCGGCTGCCGCCCATGATGTTGTCGCGGGGCTGCATGGAATCGCTTACCCTCATCTCGCGGGCGGTTGCATCCATAAGTTGCATAAGCCCCCGGGCCCCTTTCGAAGAAACCGCCTGGGGGTTGCCGCCGGATTCCGCCAATATCACCGACCTGATCAGATCGGGATCAACTTTGTGCCGGCGGGAGGCCGCCTCAATGGAGGGATTGAACTCGGCCAGTTTTTTTTGCTGTGCAGGTGTAATGGCGTGGGCGCCGGCGGCTATGGAACGGCGGTCGGGCCGGCTATTCTGCCGAATGATTCCCTGTGCTTTCAGTTGATTGGCAATGGCCCGGGTATCCAGGGTCGCCGGAAAGAGCGAGCCGGTAATCGATTCCCTGGAAAGCGGGTCTGCGGCGGGCGCTAATTGTTTCTGCAGCATCTCCGCCACCCCCAGGGGGCTGCTGCGGGCAATCGATTTAGACAATTCCTGGTCAAACATCGACTCCCAGATATCTCCCTGGAGGCCGCTTTGGAATAACCCGGATTTCATGACCGTCTTCCTCATGCTGCGCAGCATAAAATAGACAAACATCGCCTCAAAATCTTCGCTTACATCTTTGATTTTAGCCGGGTTTTTTTGAGCGGCCTTGAGGGTTTCCAGACGTTTCTGCATCAAGGCCTGGTCGGCCGATACCGGGGATTTCAGTCCTGCCAGATCGCTCATCTTACATAATCTCCAGTTCTGCCTGCAACGCTCCCACCGCTTTCAACGCCTGCAACACGGCGATGATGTCGCGGGGCATCAGACCGATAGTGTTAAGCGCTTGAGCCACTTCCTGCACGGTGGCGGCGTTCTCGATGGTCACCACCTGCCCTTCATCCTGGTAGACGGAGGCCTGGGTATTGGGGAGCACCACCGTCTGTCCTTGGGAGAACGGAGACGGCTGGGAAACAATGGGGTTGGAACGGATTTCCACACTGAGATTGCCGTGAGCAATGGCGGCCGGCAACACACTGACTTTCCCGCCAATCACAATGGTGCCGGTGCGTTCGTTGATCACCACCCGGGCCCGCACATCCGGTTTCACTTCCAACTGTTCCAACTCGGCTAAAAATGTATAAGCGCGGCCATTTTGTCGATAGTCCGCCGGAATTTCCACTTCCAGCGTATAGGGGTTGACCATCCTGGCCAGCGGCTGGCCGTATTTACGATTGATCACTTCCATCACCCGATTGGCAGTGGTGATGTCTTTGTTTTTTAACGAGAGCGACAAAGTGCTGTCGATGCTGAATTCGCCCCCCATATCAAGCTGAAGTAAGGCTCCCTGGGGAATCCGGCCCACCAGGGTGTGATTCTGGCGCACTCCGCCGCCGCCGCTGGTTTCCACGGAAAAACCGCCCACAGTCAGGGGACCCTGGGCAATTGCCACAACCTGGCCTTGTTGCGAAGACAGCGGAGTCATCAGGAGCACCCCGCCTTCCAGCGTCTTGGCGTCGCCAATCGAGGAGATGGTAATATCAATCCGGTCCCCTTTCCGGCCGTACAAAGGCGCATCCGCCGTAACCATCACCGCGGCGACATTCTTGGTTTTTGTCTTGTCAACCGGTACATTGACGCCAAACTTTTGAAGCATATTTACCACCGATTGAGTGGTAAAACGGCTCCGCTTGGAATCGCCCGTCCCGGCCAAACCCACCACAATTCCGTAGCCGATCAACTGCCGGTACTCCATACCCCGCAAACGCACCAGGTCTTTCAGGCGCACCTGGGCCTGGATAATACCGCCAAGTCCAATGCTCAGCAGCAATATCGCTGTCGCAGATTTCCGAAAATATTTTTTGA
>JAJRYW010000303.1 GCA_024275555.1 Calditrichota bacterium
CACGCTCAACAGCGGTGTGTCCAGAAAGGAATCGAGGTTCTTCTCCAGGTTTTTGGCTTCTTCCTGGTGGATGATCTTACTGTAGCGCGGCTCGCTGCGGAACTTGAGCCCCAGCAAACGCAGTTGATCGTACATAAATTCTTTTTCATTGCGATTGCGGCTGCTGTCGTCGTCCTCGCCTTTGGCCCACATTTCCGGGTAGCGTTTTTCCAGTTCGATGGGAAAAAGACCGCTGAAGATGGCGTTGCGGGAAAACGGGGTGGCAGTCGGCAAAATGCTGTAATAGTAATCTTTGGAGATGTGGTAATAATCGTAGAAATATTTTTCCAGCGCCATCCACTGGTCCAGGCGCAAGCAGTCGATCACAAAAAAAGCCACCCGCTTCCCTTCCTTCAGCTCCGGGTAGATGTATTTTTCCACAATATCCACCGAGAGCATGGGCCGTTCCTCTTTCGGGGAGTTGACCCAATCCACGTAGTTGCGTTCGATGTATTTCCCAAACTCGACATTGCACTCCCGGCGCTGGTTGTAGATGATCTCCCGCAGGCCTTCATCCTCCACGCCGTCTAATTCCACATCCCAGGAGGCCAGCTTCAAATACATCTCGATCCAGTCATCGGGACTCATGTAAGACATGAGCTGCATGTTCATTCTATTCAGCTCCTGGGTGTAATCCCGGGTAAATTTTTTCTGGTAGATATCACGGGATTCCAGGATTTTTTTGGCGGCCAGCAGAATCTGGCTGGGATTAACCGGTTTGGTCAGGTAATCATTAATCTGCGCCCCGATGGCGTCTTCCATCAGGCTCTCTTCTTCATTCTTGGTGATCATAATGACCGGCAGGCTGGGATTATGCTTCTTGATTTCCACCAGGGCGGTCAACCCGTCGATGCCGGGCATGGATTCGTCCAGCAAGACCAGGTCAAAGGATTTCTGACGGATCAGCTCCAGGCCGTCTTCGGCGTTGGTAGCGGTGTCGACCTCGTATCCTTTATCTTTCAGGAAAAGAATATGCGGTTGCAAAAATTCGATTTCGTCATCGACCCAGAGGATTTTGGTTTTGTTCATTCGCTTCTCTCTTTGTTAAGGTAAAACGTGTTTTTTTAAATGGCAGTAGAGACGCGATGCATTGCGTCTCTACAATATTACGTCGGCGCCGGATACAAATCATAAAAAAGACCACAGATTTTTGTAACGCCGCTTGCCCCCTTTCGGTTCGGGTAAATCCGGGATAAACCAGAATAGTTGTAATATGCTGCTTTTTTAGCCCTATTGCTATCCCGAAAGCGAAGCAACCGGCAACGTATTTGCGGTATCCTTCCTGACGTTGCCGTAAAATCGAACACCTTGTCCGGTGAGGAGATCAACTGAGACCGCACATTTTTCCCTGAATTTCTACTGCCTATCCGTTTTTTCAAAACCGCCGCTCTGCCTGGGCTTCCAGGGCCGCCTTGATCTTGGCGGCGCTTTCTTCCAGGTGAGCTACTGTATAGGTATCCAGGTTGCCCTGTTGCAACCGGGATTGGATTGCCTCTTGCAACTGACTGAGATCATAGCGGGCCAGGGTAACGGCGTCATGCGGGAATCCCGCCGGTATCCGCACCACGATCTCCGTCAGTATTTCCAGGTGGATACGCTGCAACTCGCGCCGGAAACTATTGATGGAGGCGCCTTCGGCAACTTCCTGCCAGATGGCTTCGCGCAGGGATTGGAACATCTCAGCCATAGTAAAGGGTTGTTGCCCTTTGGGGAAACGGATTTCATTATCCTGAATCCGCGCCAGCGCCAGGGGATGATAAAGCCTGAACAAGGTGACGGCCTGCAAGAGTTGCACAATTCCGTGGATGGGATAATCCAGGCGCGAGATGCGGAACACTGTGCCCTCAAAATCCCACTGGCGCTCCGGGGCCAGCCGGTTCAGCAACTCTGGGGGGAAATAAAATGAATTCGGTGCGAAAAAGGTGCGATTCAAAAATTGCAGGGCTTCCCGCTGTTTCTGCGCCGGAACCACTTGCAGGGGCAG
>JAJRYW010000304.1 GCA_024275555.1 Calditrichota bacterium
GGGATACACCCTGCCGGAGCCGACCGGGTGAACTTCCATTTCTTCCAGGGTGCGCAATAGCTTTACCTGGATATTCAAGGGGATCGAGGAAGCCTCATCTAACAGCAAGGTACCCCCGGTGCAAACCCGGAAGAGCCCTTGTTTGTCGCCGTGGGCGCCGGTAAAAGCGCCTTTGACATGTCCAAACAATTCGCTTTCGATTAACGTGGGAGCGATCGCGGCGCAATTGACTCCCAGGAACGGCCCGTCGGCCCGGGCGCTGTGCGAATGAATCATTCTGGCGACTATTTCTTTCCCGGTGCCGCTTTCGCCGGTGATAAGCACAGTAGAGTCGGCCTGGGCAACACGGCGCACCATACTGGAAATATCACTGATCTGCGAGCTTTCCCCGATAAAGACATGCTTCTGCGGCTGTATTTTGTTTAGCTGGGCTTTCAGCAGCTTGTTTTCGGTGCGCAACCGGTGCTTTTCCAGGGCCTTATTAACCTTCTGAATAATTTCGGTTCGTTTAAAGGGTTTGGCAACAAAATCATAAGCGCCCTCGCGCATTGCTTCGACGGCGCGTTCTACCGTGCCGTGCCCCGTGATCAGCAAAACTTCTATATCCGGAAATTGTTGCTTAATCTTTCGCAGCAGCACCATACCGCTTTGCCCGGGAAGCAGGTAGTCCGTCAGCACCACTTCAATGGTTTGGTTTTGAAGAATCTCCCAGGCCGTTTCGGCGCTTTCTTCCCAAAATGCAGTTAGGCCCTCTTTTTTCAGAACCTTTACCAAGGTTTTGCCGATGTTCCGGTCATCTTCTACAATTAAAATGGCGCCCTGTCGCGATGAATCAAACATGGATAAAACCTTTCCTGAAGTGAGACTTTGTTGCCGTGATTAATGAAAAACTCCGAAGCGAATTTCGAAAGCGGCGCCTTGATCGAGGCGGCTTCTGAGAGTAATCGTTCCCTTGTTTTCATGAACAATCTGCTGGACGATAGACAATCCTAAGCCTGTTCCCTCCAATTTGTCGGTATAAAACGGATCAAAAACCTTTTCCTGATTTTCTTCGGGAATACCTTTCCCGGTATCGCGGAATTCCAAAACGAGTTCCTGATCAATTCTTTTAATAGCAACAAAAATTTCACCGCCCTGCGGCATGGCGGCAAAAGCATTCTCTGCTAAATTTATAATAATCCGCCGGATTTGATTTGAGTCGATCTGGCAGGTTGCCCTTTCTTCCGGGTAGCTGCGGTGGATTTGAATTTGTTTTTGCGCCGCCCCGGGAACCAGGAAATCCAACTCTTCATCGACAATTTGCACCAGGTCGCAGCGCTCCGGTATCGATTGGGGAAGCCGGGTAAATTGCAGGTATTCATTCAGAAGCTTCGTCAGCCGGTCCGTCTCCGTGGTAATAATTTTCAGCAGATTGATCGCTTCGGACGCCTTCTCAATCCCGAAGTTTTTTATTTCATCTTCCAACAACTCACAATTAAGCGTGATCGACGAAAGAGGGTTGCGGATTTCATGAGTTACCTTTGCCGACATCTGTCCAACCATCGCCATTCGCTCCGACTGCAATAAACGCTTCTCCATTTCCTTGCGCTCGGTAAGATCAATTTGTACTCCAAGATAGCCGACTACCCGTTCGTTTTCGCATATTGCCGTGATCGAAAGCCAAACGAAGATTTCCTTGCCGCATTTGCATTTATTATAAATCTCCCCCTTCCACTCCCGGTGATCCCGGACGGACTGCCACATCTCCCGGTAGAATTGATCCCGGGAACGAGAGGAACGAAGAAAAGAGGTGGTTTTCCCGATTACTTCATTTCTTTTGTAGCCATATAATTCCAGGAAAGCGCGATTGACATCGATAAGCGTGCCATGTTCGTCAGTGATTAAAATCGTATCACTGCTTTGCTGAAAAGCCCGGTAGTACAAGTTCAGCTTGGAAAAGCGAGTGGGTTTTCCACTTTCTTTCCCGGTAAAATAGGTGCGATGCAGCAATAAATCGGTTAAAAAACTGCTGTATGCCCGGTCAAACTGTTTATACTCATCCGGGCTGTTGCTGAGATCAAAATTTTGGCTCCGGAAATAATCGATCAGCCATTCCTTGGATGTCTGCAACATTTGAATGAGTTGAATTACATTGAAAGATTTGTAAAGTATTAAACTGCTTTGAATATATTTATCGCGTTTACTGGGGTTAAGATCAAATAAATAGTATTCCAGAACATTCAAAATATTTATAAAATGCGGAGGCCTCATCTGGGGCAACGGCGAAGTTATATCACCTTTAAAATAGCCCTTCTCCTTAAAATATTCCAGAATATGGGCCCGGTTGGTTTTTAATTTTACCAGCATAGTTTTACTTCGGTTTATAGTATCCAAAGGCAAATATTGGAATCCGAATCGGGAATATGGAAATCTCCCCGGGGATCAATATTCTTCTGTCCTGGTATTGCAAGCCTCTTATTTAACAACCAGGTTCGACATGATCGACAAAAAACGGTCCGCCCGGAAGGAAGAAGCTGTAAAACCCGCATAATTGCTCTCACAAAACAACCTCAAACCGTTTCGGACATTCAAAATGCTGCCATACACTGCCAGGCAATGTGTTTCTGCTTCAGGCCCGGGTAACTCGGTACTTATCCCGGTTATGTATTTTCAGCTTCCTTCCGTATGCTACGGTCGTATAAGCTTATCACAGTTCTTCTCCTTTTACTATGCTGGTCTGGAAATATTCGTGTGCAATAAATTTTAGACAATATAACAGAACTTTAGGCAGTTTCCCAATCCGGAATACCATCCCGTCAGGGTTTTTTTGACGCTCCCGTTAACCGATTGGAGAAACGCAGGCGCCCTACGGGAATAGCGCCGGCTTTCCTGCTTATCCCGCACAAAAGCAGGAACCGTTTGCCCGCTGCCGACGGAATGGAACCGCCTGCAAGAAAGTCTCTTTATCGGTTTTAAAAGCAGAGGAAAAAACATGGGGGAAATGCGCGCCTGTTAAAATTGGCATTTGCGGCAATCCGGGGAACTGCCTGTTTCGGGGATCATTTAAAAAGTGCTTGCGCAAAACGCCCATTCTCTACCGGGGAAATTATATTACCGACATCTTAAACAGGAGATAAACAGTGAAAAACCGGTTTTTATTATTGCTGATTGTTCTATTTTTCTTTTCCTGCCGACAGGACTATCAACCCACCGCACCGCTGCCGCCAGATGAAAACATTCTGCTCTACACTTCTTTTGAGATACGCGGCAGGCCAAGCCTCCTGGGATGGTCCTCGTTAACGGATTATGGAATTCGGTTTAGCCATGACGCACCTCCGGAAGGCGGGAATTGGTCAATCGAGCTGAATGCGGATTGGACGCCGGCTGAGTTTGCACCGAGAATCCTGGCAAAAATTCCGGCGTTGCCGGGGGAACACATTTATCGGCTAACGTTTTGGGGTAAAGCGGGGCCGCTTCCGGGCGCTGCTTTTACGATGCTCATAAATGCCGACACCAGCGCTATCCGCAAACGCCTGCAAATCGAACCGACAGTTTGGACGCGTTTCACCCTGCTCGATACATTAAACGCTCAACCGGGCGATTCAATCGGCGTTATGTTCAGCGGAGGATTCAGTCAAGTAATACTCTCTTCAACAAAGTACGACCTGTGCAGCCTGGAGTACCTGAATTAGCCGGACCGAGCGGGCAAGCACAGAAGAGGCCCTGCTCATCCCTTCCGGAGGCAGGGAAGGAGAACCTCAACAAAACTCCGGAGCCTCTTTATTCAACTTGCCTGCGGCGCTTCAGCAACCGGCTCTTCAATAGCCTGGTACAGGAAATCCCGCAGCACATGCATCTGCTCTTCGCTCAGTTTTTGGCCGATGAGAGCAATACCGTAAGCACTCGTCAGGGCAACCCCGCTGGCCCCAACCAGCCACAAGGCTTGCGGTTCCATTCCCAGGCTCCACTGGGCGCCTCCCCACATCAACCCCACAAATCCCAGAAAAACGGCAAAGAGATAAAAAGTGGCAAAGAGAGTCCACACCGTCGGGCGGGGGCCAAACAACCCCCTGATGCGGGTATGCTCTCCGGCCGGCTTCAGCGAGATAGTCAGCCTGGGCGACCAGAAATGCTCTTGATCTTCGGGGATATGCAAGATCACATAGTCATTCAGAATAGCACCGCCGCAGAAAGCGCCGGGGGTGTTCAGGTGGTCCTTCAAGCGGGCCAGAATTTCCTCGATTGTTAGAGGAGTATCTATTGTAAAACTGGGGCGTATTTTCAACGGCATTATATATCCTCACAAACTTTCGTTCAACAATCGTACCAATTGGTGAAAGCCCGGCGCGGTGTATTACCGGGCAGCTTCTGCGGAAAAAACAGGTTTTCTCTTTAGTTCGCTGGAGGTGCAACCAGCCAGGGTATTGAGACGTGAATTAGTTTCCGAAAAAATGCAATGTATTTGTGTAGTTGCCTTCATGCAATAGTAATGCCCCCCTTAATCCCCCGTTCGGCTGAGCTCACGACGAAGCCCGAAATCGGGGGGAAACTAGCCTCCCTCCCCGATTTCGGGGAGGGCTGGGGTGGGGAAATTTTCCGGGAAACTCGTTCATCACATTCAAACAATTTCATTTTCATACTAATTCACGGGTCTATAATCAAATTATAGAAATATTTAGGGGGGTGATCAAGCAATTTGATGACAATTTCCGCGGAAGCGCCCAGCAAGTTGAACTTTATCGGCCGGAAAACGGCCGCGTGAGCTTGATTTTATTCTAAAGCTTTCGTTTCAGAAACTGCTTTTTAAGCGCGGCATCTATTTGCACAAACAATTCCGCCTGGGTAAACGGTTTACTCAAAACAATATCGGCGCCGATCCGCCGGGCAATTTGGAGATTGGTGTGCGGGGAGGTATAGGCGCTGCCGCCGGACATGGCAATGATAAGCACCGCAGGGAACTTATGACGCACTTCCATAATTGTTTCGATTCCCTCTTTTTCGGGCATGACAATATCCACAAGCAGTACATCGAAGGCTCTTTTAGCCAACTGTTCCAGGGCTTCCAGGCCGTTGCCGGCCTGGCTAACCGTGTATCCGTAACGGGTAAGCGCTTCGGACAAGATCGAGCGCACCTGGGAATCATCATCTACAACAAGTATATGAGCCAAAACTTTATCTCTCTCCGTTTTGATCACACAAATCTTCTGCAACAACTCGATTGCACGTCCCGGCTAAAACGGCCATAAAAAGCGGCCGATCCAGAACTGACTGTCGTCTATTAATATCGGGATCAGGAGCGGCAATAACTATAGTGTTCCGGGTGAAATACGAGTAGATAATTGACAAATATTCTGTAGACGCGCGAATGACACGATGCTGGCAAAGTGCGACGCTACGCTGAAGGGGGCCTGTATTCGGTTTCGGAAAGTTTGACCAGGAGAGTCTGCAATTCTTTTAAATCGGTTGATTTATTAAAAAAATAATCTGCCCCGGCCGCCAGGCAGGCCTCTTTTGCCAGCGGAACGATATGGAGGGTGACGATGATAATCGTTGGGGGACGTTCGGACAGGGAAAGCTGTTTTAAGAGTTCCAGGGCGTTTCCATCTTTCAGTTTAAAATCCAGCAGCAATACCTGGGGCGTTTCGCTACGAATCAGTTCCAGGGATTCCACAATCATTTCGGCCTCGGCAATAATTTCCAGATGGACCAGTTTATTCAGAAATTTTTTAAATGACTCCCGCACTTTCGGGCAATCATCCACAATCATTACACGCATCCGGGTTCTCGATATTGTTTAGATGAAGACATGATCCACTTTCTCCACTATGCTGTCTGGCAATATACACGAAACGATAGATGATCATATCACTGGATCGATGAACTTTGTGTAGCGAATTTACGACAGGGATGGAAAGGAATTACGACAACTCCATGCTGCCGGAAATCAGGTGGTGATGCCGGATTCGGGAAGGTTAATCCATAAGGTTGTTCCGGATAGCGTATTGGACCAACTCGGCCACGGAACTTAACCCCATCTTCTCGAAGATTCTCATCCGGTAAGTATTAACGGTGCTGGCAGTAATATTTAATTGTTTGGCAATTTCCGAGGTTGATCTCCCCTCCGCCAAACGGGAAAAAACCTCATACTCCCGGTCGGAGAGTTTTTCGTGCACCATGCCGGTGTAGTTAATGTCCAACTCCTGCGCCAGGCGTTCCGCCAGGGTTTCGCTGATATATTTGCGCCCTTCCATCACCCGGCGAATAGCTGTGATAAGTTCTTTGGGAGCGCTTCCCTTGGTTAAATAGCCGGCGGCCCCGGCTTTCAGACAGCGAATAGCATAACGATCTTCCGGGTGCATGGTAAGAATCAGCACCTTGAGATCCGGTTTCAACTCGCGTAAATCTTTTAAGAGATCCAGGCCGTTTTTCCCGGGCATGGAGAGGTCCAGCACCAGCACATCGCAGGTGCAGCCGCGAAGCTGCTCCAGCACCTGGAAGCTGTCTTCGGCCTCTCCAATCACTTTCATGCCGATTTCCCGCTCAATCAGTTTTTTAAATCCTTCGCGAATCAGAGCATGGTCGTCAGCAATAAAAATTTTCACCATAGCAGCCGCTCAAACACTATCGGAAACACTTTAAGGCATTTTTTTACAGCCGTCAATTTACACTTCATCGATTGGAATTTCAAGATAAATAACGGTTCCATTGTCCTTGCTGCTGCGGATCTCCAGTTGGGCGTTCAGGATAGCTGCACGTTCACGCATTCCCAGCAGGCCAAAACGGTTCGCCTGCAGAGCCTGCTCCACCGAAAAGCCCACTCCATCGTCTTCAACCGTCAGGATAATGCCGTTTTCTTGCTTCCGGATACTTACCGAGACTTTCCCGGCGCAGGCATGGCGGGCCACATTGGTTAAGGCTTCCTGAACAATGCGAAACAGGGCGATGTTTTTGTCCGGCCCAAACTGAAGCTGCTCGACATCGCTGTGGAAATGTCCCCGAAGCCCCATGCGTTCGGTGAATTCCGTCGTCTGCCATTCCAGGGCGGGAACCAGCCCCAGGGTGTCGATAATTTCCGGCCGCAGGCGGGTAATCAATTGATTCAACTGCTCAATCGACCGGTCAATAAGCTGATAAATATTTTCGATCTCCTGCTGCACCACTTGCTCGTCGTAGCTTCCTTTTCCGGAGGCAAGTTCATCTTCGATAAGCGACAGGTCCATTTTAATTACCGAGAGCACCTGCCCGAATTCATCATGTATTTCCCGAGCAATGGCGGTTCGCTCGTCTTCCCGCACAGATTGCAGGTAACCGGCCAGGGCCTGGTATTGCTGCTTCGAGGCTTGCAGCTCCTGCTGATATTTTTTCTCCTCGGTGATATCCCGTACAAAAGCGGCGACCAGCGGCCCGCTGTCCACCGTCATCATGGAAATGCTGACATCCAGCTCCACAAAGCGCCCGTTCCGATGCCGGTGGCGCGTCTGGAAACGCGCCGAGCCGGACTCCATCATCATGGCAATGCGGCGCTCCACCTCCTCCGGGCTCAGGTGCGCCTCGATATCGCGAATATTCTTCGAGAGCAATTCCTCCCGGGTATAACCGATCATTCGGCAATAGGAGGGATTCACATCTTTAATCACCCCCTCGATATCCGCCAGGATATAGCCGTCCAGGGTCGCTTGCAGAATTTGCTCGGTGCGATGCACCTGCTCCTTCCAGGCTTTCTCGGCCAGCACCCGCTCGGTAATATCAGAAATCATCGCTAACGCGCCGCGATAATTTCCGGCGTCATCAAAAATAGGGGTGGTGTTTACAATTGCCCAGAGTTCCGATCCATCCCGTTTGAGGTACTTTAACTCGTAATGAGCGCTGATTCCCTGCCGGCGCCGTTCCAGTCTGAGTTTGATCCGCTCTTTCTCCTGGTCATCCAGATAATCGGTTAAGGGCGATCCTTCCATCTCTTCCACAGAGTAGCCCAGCATCTCGGCCATTTTCTGATTTACATAAGTCGTCCGCGCCTGTTCATCAATAATCCAGACCCCCTCATTGGCGGTTTCCACAATCCGGCGATACATCTCCTCCCGTTTCCGAAGCGCGTCCTCGGCTCGTTTCGTCTCGGTAACATCAAACAGGACAAATTGCACCCTTAAAGGATCGCCGCTTCCAATCGGAATGGAGATGCCGCTAATGAAGAACTCCTCCCCAGTGCATCTGCGTCCCCTCAACTCCTGGAGGGTCTTAATTTTGCCCATGCGCAATTGTTCCAGGCGTTGTTTAACCTGCTCCTCTTCCGAGGGATGCAAAAAATCCATCAGCGGCTTACCGATCACTTCATCGGCGCTCCGGGCGCCCAGGATTTTCATTCCGGCCGGATTAAGATACTCAATCACCCCGTCGACATGGATGCCAATCGCAGCAGGAGAAAACTCCACCAATTTGCGGTAGCGCTCCTCGGAAGCTTGCAGCTCCTGTTCCGCCTTCACCCGCTCGCTGATGTCAGTGATAATGGAAATAAAACCGACAACCTCCCCGCGTGAATTCCGTTTATAGGTCCAGTCTACCTGAACATCGATTTCCCGGCCCTCCCGGGTAAGACTTTTGGTATAGTAAGGAACCGGTTGGGGCTGATGCTCGACAATATAGGAAAAGTAGGTTTTTAATTTTTCCTTACTCTGGGGGTCGGTATGAAAATCCCAAATATATTTGCCAACCACTTCGCTGGGGCGATACCCCAATAGCTCCGAGTGAGCGCGATTGCTATAGGTGATCCGCCCGCTAAGATCATTCTCCTGAACGCCGTGCGGGAGCAGTTCCAGCAATTCCTGGTAACGCGACTCCAATTCGATCCTCTCTCTTTGCTGACGTATCTGCTGGTCATATAGCTTCTGTGTCTCTGCTGTATGCCGCAGGTTTTCCAGGAACTGTTTTTCCAGTTCTCGTTTGATCAGGTAATAGATCAGCAATGCCGTTACGGCAATAAAGAAGAATTCCTTTACGGTTTGCAGGGGAGTAATAAATTTGTCATCATGCACCACAGCAGAGATGATTTGATCCGAGAAAAAAATCCATAGCCCCGCAACAAAGGCGTATACCAGGGCGGTGCGCAGGGCCGGCAGCCAATGCTGCTGCGCAGACGGAGAAACAGGTTTGATTGTCATAAGCTTACATCTTTTTTTGATGAAAAGACCGGTCCTTTAGAAAATATGAGGGAGTGATTATCAATTGTTTCCAACAAAATAAAGAAATCTTGCCGCAATTATCCAGCAAATTTTTCTCTTTATCGATTTTTTCTTCGCAGGAGAAGCGGCATTCAGCCATTCCGGCGGCGCTTTAAAGCGGGCAGCCGGGGCAGGCAGAACAGAGAAATCAGCAAAAAGAGAAAAAATGATTGCAATTTATTTGGGAATGATTATTTTAGGCAAAAGCAAAGGATGAACATCATGCAACAACGCTCCACCCAAATCACTCAAAATTGGCGGCAGCCGATCCGGAACGGCAACGGGTGGGGTGCATACCTGCGAACTTAATTTTTTCTGAATAAACCGAGTTTCTTTTTCGCCCGTTGTCGATCCCCGGCAACGGGTTTTTTGTTTTTAACCCAAATCCACGGAGGTTTTTATGCAGAAGAAGTATTTTTTACCCGAAGCGGACATCCCGCGTAATTTTTACAATATTATCGCCGATTTGCCCTTTGCCCCGGATCCCCCGCTCCACCCGGCTACCCGCCAGCCGGTAACGCCGGAGGATATGTCTCCGCTTTTTCCCATGAACTTAATCGAGCAGGAGATGAGCGGCCAGGGCGAGATTCCCATTCCGGATGAGGTGCGCGAAGCGTACGCTGTCTACCGCCCTACCCCGCTGATCAGAGCCGCTCGTCTGGAAAAGGCCCTTAACACACCGGCCCGGATCTATTACAAATACGAAGGCGTTTCCCCGACCGGCAGCCACAAACCCAATACGGCTATTGCCCAGGCTTACTACAACAAAATCAGCGGCGTCAAAAAGCTGATCACCGAAACCGGGGCGGGTCAGTGGGGCAGCTCCCTTGCCTACGCCTGCCAGATGTTCAAACTGGAATGCACCGTTTACATGGTCAAGGTCAGTTTTCAGCAAAAGCCGTATCGCAAGACCATGATGAACCTCTTTGGCGCGGAGATTTATCCGTCGCCGTCTACCCGCACCCGGTCCGGGCGCGCCATCCTGGAAAATGATCCCGATTGCCCGGGCAGCCTGGGAATCGCCATCTCCGAGGCCATCGAAGAAGCGGTGCAGAATGAGGCAACCAAGTATTCCCTCGGCAGCGTGCTGAACCATGTGCTGCTGCACCAAACCGTGATTGGCCAGGAAGCCAAAGCCCAGATGGAGCAGGCCGGCGTCTTTCCCGATGTGGTAATCGGCTGCCACGGCGGGGGGAGCAACTTTGCCGGGCTGGCCTTTCCTTTTCTGCGGGATAAGATTCACGGCCGGGAGGTGGATGTAGTTGCCGCGGAACCGCTCTCCTGCCCCACCCTTACCCGGGGCAAGATGGAGTACGATTTTGGCGACAGCGCCGGTTTTACTCCCCTGATGAACATGTACACCCTCGGTCACAACTTCATCCCCCCGACCATCCACGCGGGCGGATTGCGCTATCACGGGGCCGCGCCGCTGGTGAGCGCCCTGCTGCAACACGGGCTCATCCGCGCCCAGGCCTTCCGGCAGAAGGATATTTTTGCCGGATCAACATTGTTTGCCCAGACGGAGGGAATTATACCCGCCCCGGAATCGGCGCACGCGGTGCACGCGGCCATTGCCGAAGCCGAAAACGCCCGCGAAGCCGGGCAGGAGAAAACCATCCTGTTTAATTTATCCGGGCACGGCTTGCTGGACCTTTCCGCATACGAAGCCTACCTCAACGGGCAACTTCAGGACGAAACGATGAAAGAGACCGCCTGACTCCTCCACCATGCCGGCGGGACCTGTTTGTTCGGGTTCCGCCGGCATAAATTTAAATTTTCAACGGCGTCGGATCGGTTTTCATTCCCAGCGCCCGGTCGGGTTAAACGAGAGAGACCCTGTGTCAAAGACAAGGATCAAGGTCTGGCAAGTTGTAAAACTGAAGTTTGGCGCTCCTGCTCGTAATGTTAATGAGTAGCCGCAGGCGTCTGAATCCGGAAAAACAAACTTAACCGGTAGGAGTGTCAAGCTTCAGCTTGACAGCGATACGTAGACGATA
>JAJRYW010000305.1 GCA_024275555.1 Calditrichota bacterium
AAACGCTGATGAACATCCTCTGGGAGCCGCTCATATTGGCAACTCTGAACACCCCGGTGCGGGAAGCCAGCGCCTATTTGCTGAACATCGTGCTGCGGCAGGCCTTTTTAAGCCGGGGCAATCTCTCCGGTTTGGGTTTGATTGAGGCGCCGTTGTAGGAGGTCTTCAGCGGCCCGGCAGAAGATTTTATCCGTTCCCGGGGGGGGCGGATTGTTCATACCACCCGGGTGCGCCGGCTGCTGTTCGACGGCCAACAATTATCTCATTGTGAGACGGCGTCCGGCGAAACATTTAGCGGCGCTGCTTTTATTTCCGCGGTTCCGCCGCAGGCCCTCTCCGGGGTGCTTCAGCAAAGCGGGGAGCAGGCGGCCTCGCTCCTGCCCCGGCTGGAGCAATTTCAGTATGCGCCGATCATCACTATTTATTTTCGCACTAGAAAGGCTTTGCCGGCGAGCACTCCCCTGGCCTTCATCAACTCCCCGCTGCAATGGATGTTTGAGTTGCCGGACCCGGGCGGACATTTGTACAGCCTGGTGATCAGTGCGGCAGTCAAGGAGGCAACCCTGCCCCGGGAACGGTTGCACGCCCTGGTTTGTGATGAGTTGAGGCGGTTTTGGGGGAGTCGCTGTCTGGAAGATTATGGAGTCGGGGATATAAAGATCATCAAGGAAAAGCGGGCCACCATACTGCAGACGCCGGCGGCGCAGCGGCTCCGTCCGCCTACGCGCACCGCAGCAACCAATTTTTTCCTGGCCGGAGACTGGATTGATACGGACCTGCCGGCAACTATCGAAAGCGCGGTGGAAAGCGCCCGCCGCGCCGCCGCCTGCCTGACCGGATCAACCTGAAATTGTTAGCGTTTCCGGATTGGCCGTTTAGCCGTCCGAGAGTTTTGAGGTAAAAAACGCGGGCTTATTGCGAACCCGCGCTTGCTTGTCAGCTATGCTTCCAATTCTTTAAAACTGCCCACGCTGCGGGTAAATATCCAGATTGCCACAATGCCCAGCAGTAAATGGGCGGCAATGGTGTACCAGACGTATTCCGGGTTTCCGGCCTCGCGGAATACTCCGTAAAGCTCGGTGTAGAAACCGCTCAGGCCGCCGCCAAGGCCGGTGGCCAGGAAATTTGCTCCCATGTACAGACCGGCTTTTTCTTTTGGGGCAATCCAGGTAATGTATTCCTGAATCCGGGGGGAGGAAGGCATTTCGCCGATGGCGAAAAGGGCGATCCCCAGGAACACCAGCGAAGGCGCCGACACCCGGGCAAACCCGGCAATCAGCATCCCCGCCGCGGCAATGAACAGGCCGATCAGAAAAGTCGAGATCGCTTCCCGCTTTTCAAAATAGCGCGAGACGAAAATCTGGAAGAGCATAATCACATAGCCGGTATGGGAAATGGTCTCTCCCAAGATCTTGCGCACCCCATCCTCTTCATGAGAAAGAATATTGGCGATTGTTGTTCCGAAGATCATCTTAAAATTCAGGTAGAGGGTGGCGGTGTCCAGGTTTTTGTCGATGTAGAGCGGCATCAGGTTAAAAAAGGCCCAGAAAGGCAGCCAGAAGAAAACGCCCAGCAAAATTAAAAAAGCGGTAAAGCGAAGGTCGGACAGGGCAATGTAGATATCCTTAAATTTCTGTTTTAAGGTAATGCCTTCGGTCTCGCGGGGCGGCTCCTCATAAAAAAAGATGGTGATCAGAAGCATTAGACCGATGCCAATTGCGGCGGCCAGGAAGGCATAGTTCCAGGAAATGGCCCGCAGCATCCCGGCAACCACCGGCCCGAACGAGGCGCCGACGTTTACCATGGCGTAAAAGATGCCGAATCCCAGGGTTTTGTTGGTTTTATCCGTCACCGCGCGCACTGTTCCGGAGATCAGCGGTTTAAAGATCCCGGCAGCCAGCCCAATCATCAACATGGTTAAAGCAATTCCGGAAAATGTTTCGGTGAAGATCAACAAAAGAATGGACGGCAAATAGGCCAGGTAGGAGATAATCAGTACTTTCTTAAATCCGTAACGGTCGGCAAAGGTGCCCGAGATTACCGGAACGACATAGGAAAACACCAGGAACAAACTCTGAATAGCGCCTAACTCACCTTTGGAGTAACCCAGGTACTCCATTTAGTTGCCA
>JAJRYW010000306.1 GCA_024275555.1 Calditrichota bacterium
CCGTTTATGATGCCGGGAAAGGTGGAAACGGAAACCCTGGATTTTTACAAATCCGTCCTAAAACAGGCCGGGCTGCGCAGCACCATGCACTCCACCATGTACGGGATTAACCTGGCCACCCTGAATCCCTGGCTGATGGAGGCAAACATCCGCTGCTATAAGGAATACATTGATTTATGTGAGTACCTGGAGACGGAAATACTGGTGGTTCACGCCGGGTACCTGAATCCGGAGTTTGCCCGGAGCGAGCAAAGTGATGTGTTTTGGGAACAAGCGCGGAAACATCTTTGCCAGAGCCTGTCCGAATTGGGCGATTACGCCCGCGGCAAAGGAGTGGGGATTGCCCTGGAGAATGCTCCCCCGGAAGCTGCTTTCCCGCTGGTACGCGGGGCCGGCGAGCATAGCGAAATTTTAGAGACGGTCGCACGCCCCAATGTCGGGGCGTTGCTGGATATCGGCCACGCCTTCATCATGGGCGTGGACCCGCTGGCCTACCTGGAACAAATCCAGCCGCATCTCATCGAAATACACGTGCACAACAACCGGGGAGAAACGGATGATCATCTTGCCTTAGCCGAAGGCAAAATCGACTTCGAACCGTTGCTCAGCCATCCGGCGGCAGAGGGTATCCCGGTGATTATGGAACTTACTTCCTACCCGGATGTTGTCGCCTCGCTGGAGTGGTTGAAAGCACAGGTACTCTAAAGCATCAGTTGCCGCCCGGAAGAGCAACAAAATTTACTACACTCACCGCCGGAATTTCACTAATTTTGGCCGGTGGTAATATTAGACCTTATTACAAACTAAGCTTATATTACTACACAACTTATGTCATTTCGAACGAAGAGAGAAATCTGTTAACACTCAAAACTTTATCTTTAATTTACAATTACTTCAGCAAATTTAATGTCGAATACGCATAGATTTCTCTCTCCGTCCCTGGAGTTCGAAATGACAGTGGTTTTTTAAAGTTAATAATTACAGTTCTTTAAAAGGTAATAAGGTCTATTGGGTTTGTATATGAGTGAAGTTAACACAGTTGCCGTAGAAAAATTTTTAGCCGAACCGGACGCAGGGGCGATTCTGGATGTCCGCTCCCCGGCGGAGTATATTCGCGGCTGCATTCCCGGCGCACACAACCTGCCGCTCTTTACGGATGATGAACGGGAGCAGGTAGGACTGACCTATCACCGGTTGGGCCGGGAAGCGGCTGTCAAAACCGGGCTGGATATTACCGGTCCCCGGTTGCGTTCCTATGTGGAAAAGGTAGAGCAGATTGCCGATCAGAAATCGGTGCGCATCTATTGCTGGCGGGGCGGTATGCGCAGCGGCAGCCTGGCCTGGCTGCTCAGCACGGCCGGATTCCGGGTCTTGCGGCTGGATGGAGGATATAAAGCCTATCGCCATTATGTACTGGAGTCGTTCGAACTGCCCCGGAAAATTTTTATCTTAAGCGGCCCGACCGGCAGCGGCAAAACCGCCATATTGATGGAACTGAAAGAACTGGGCGAACAAGTGCTGGACCTGGAAGGGCTGGCAAAGCACAAAGGTTCCACCTTCGGAGCATTGGGAGAAGACCCCCAGCCGCCCCAGCAACTATTCGAGAATATGCTGGCCGGGCAATGGAGGCGGTTTGATCCGCAGCGGCCGGTCTGGATTGAAGACGAAAGCCAGCGGATCGGCCGGCGAATGATCCCCCAGCCGCTTTGGGAACAGATGCGCGCCGCGCCGGTGTTTTTCCTGGATATGGCCAGGGAATTGCGGGTGCAGCGACTGGTGAACGACTACGGCGGATTCCCGGTGGAAGAATTGGCCGGCGGGGTGACGCGGGTTAAAAATCGCCTGGGCGGGGCCAATGCCCGGGCCGCCGCTGAAGCGCTGGAGCGGGGAGACCTGGCCGAATGCTGCCGGATTTTGCTTTCCTACTACGATAAAACCTACCGCTACGGCCTTTCCCGGCGAGACCAATCCCGTGTTCATCCGGTTATACCTACTTCGATTGATCCGGTAGAAAATGCACGCCTGCTGCTGAAACGCGCCCGGGATTTACAGGCGTCCCTGGTGTAGAAGGGGTGGGTTAACCGGAAAGAGCGTCGACAGAGAATGTGAAATCTGCAAAAAACGGGAGCGATGGGAAAGCAGGGTTTTCATTGAAAAGCGCGTTCCAGGGAGGAGCCCGGAACGAGAAATAAAGCAGTGTTCAAAGCGGGCGCTTTGAACGAGCCTCATAAAAAAAACCGGGTTTAATCCCGGTTTTTTTGTAAACTATGGTGTGATTCTTTTTGTCAGTGCACAGCGCTTTTGCGGCTATTTACTTTTGATCGTTCTGAGCCATCGCAGCTTGTTGGGTGGCTTTATAAGGACAATTGCCGTTGCTCTTCTTCGCGTGTGCTTTCGCCGATTTGGAGGAGTAGTCGCAATTACCGCTGGTATAGTCGCATTCCGCGCCGGCAGCCGATTTGCTCTCGGAGGCGTAGGACGCCGATTTCATCTCCTGGGATGTGCAGCCGGAGGAGGCCTGGTCGTCTACGGCGACAACCGCTGCTTGCTCATTAGCCTGGGAAACTACACCGGTCTTGCTGATCACCACACCGGAGACAATCAGGATCAATGCCAGCGCTGCAAACAAAATTACTTTATTCTTCATAATAAAACCCTTTCAGTTTAGTGGATAGATGGTTTAAGGATAGATTTTTGTTGACTAAAAAGCAAGCGAATAATTCACCATTTAGAATTTTTTTGCATTTGGAAGTCAAACGATCCGGGTCGCCGGCAGTTCCCAGCCAATTTTCTTTCCGGGCCGATATGAACATTCTGGAAACCTCTCCTTTGTATCTCCGTAGTGTGACACGTTGCAAGTTTTAGTGTGAGGGAATTAACAAGATGAGAATCTGGCTGTTTCTTTCAATCATTTTATTACTTATCTCAAGTTATTTATGCGCCCAGGATACCACTATAACCAAGCGTATTTATCGGGTCACCCGGACCAACCCCCATCCGCCCAAATTAGACGGTCTGATGAATGATGTTGTTTGGGGAAAAAGCGCTGTGGGCGGCAATTTTATCCAGACAGATCCGCATGAGGGGAAAGCGCCCTCGGAACCCACCGAGTTCAGAATTTGCTACGATAACAGCGCCTTGTACGTGTTTATCCGCGCTTATGATCGAAATCCGGATAAAATAGTGCGGCGCGTTACCCGCCGGGATGAAGGCCGGGATGCGGATTTTGTGGCGGTGCTGATTGACAGTTACCATGATCAGCGCACCGCTTTCCAGTTTGCGGTGAATGCGGCCGGGGTAAAAATCGATGCAATTTGGAGCGAGGATGGAGATAACCGCGACAACACCTGGGATCCGGTCTGGGAAGTGAAAACAAAGATCGATGAGAGCGGATGGAGCGCCGAGATGCGCATCCCGCTCAGCCAACTGCGCTTCAGCAGGCAGGAGGAGCCTGTGTGGGGATTGCAGGTGGTGCGTTATTTCTACCGGGAAAAAGAGTGGTCTATGTGGCAATTTTACCCCCAGGATGCCTCCGGATTTGTGAAATGGTTCGGGGAGTTGCACGGCTTGCAGGGGCTCAAGCCCGCCCGGCGAATTGAACTGCTGCCATACGGAATTAGTCAACTGACCCGGATGGCCGCCGATCCCGATGATCCCTTTTCAGACAGAAATGATGGGAAAGTTAACGGCGGCCTGGACGGCAAAATCGGCGTTGCCAGCAACATCACCCTGGATTTTACGGTAAATCCGGATTTCGGCCAGGTGGAAGCGGACCCGTCCGAGGTGAACCTGAGCGCCTTCGAGACCTTTTTTGAAGAGAAACGGCCTTTTTTCATCGAAGGGCGAAATATTTTTAATTACGGCTTAGGATGGGGAGACGGCGACAATTCCCGGGAAACCTTGTTTTATTCGCGTCGCATGGGTCGCCGCCCTCACTATTCGCCGGATTTGGATGATGATGTCTACGCCCAGGCCCCGGACAACACCTCGATTATTACCGCGGCAAAGATCACCGGGAAAACCAACAGCGGAATATCTATTGGCATACTCAATGCGGTGACCGCCGAGGAGAGCGCCCAAATTGATTCGTTCGGAGTGCGCCGCCGGGAGACGGTCGAGCCGCTCACCAATTACTTTGTGGGGCGCTTGCAGAAGGATTATGACGGCGGCAATACCAGCATCGGCGGCATTGTTACCGCGGTGAACCGGGATATCTCCGACCCGCGTTTGAAGTTCCTGAACACTGCGGCCTACAGCGGCGGATTGGATCTTAATCACCAGTGGCATAACAAAGATTACTTTATTTCTGTTAAGACGGCCTTTAGCCGAATCGAGGGGGATCCGGAGGCGATTTTAGAGGCCCAGACTTCTTCTCAGCGTTACTTTCAGCGGCCGGATGCAGATCATGTGCACCTGGATTCTTCCCGGGCAGAGATGATGGGACATGGCGGGTCGATTGCCCTGGGGAAAGTTGGCGGCGGCCATTGGCGCTATGTGCTGGGCGGCGTCTGGCGTTCCCCCGGCTTCGAAATCAATGATCTGGGGTTTCTGAAAAATGCCGATCAAAACATGAACTTTCTCTGGGCGTCTTACCGGGAATGGCAACCCAAAGGGCCGTTTCGCTCTTTTCAGATTAACGTCAACGCCTGGAACGGGATTAATTTTGGCGGAGAGCGCCTGTTTAGCGGGGGAAACATCAACGGCGGCGGGCGCTTCAACAACTACTGGCGGTTTTGGACCGGGATCAACCGCTCCTTCCCCGGCTTGCGCACCAGCGCGTTGCGCGGCGGGCCGGCTTTGCGCACCACCGGGGGATGGAATAATTTCTACAATGTTTTTAGTGATGACCGTAAACCGGTTATCCTGGGAACAGGCGGCTTTAATCATTTTAATGATGACGGCGTCACCCGGCGGCATAATCTCTGGGCGGAACTGACCTGGCGGCCCCAGGATGCGGTGTCGCTCTCCATGCGGCCTTTCTACAGCTTCAATAAAGACAATCTCCAGTACGTGACCACCGAAGAGGCTGATGGCGGGGACCGGTATGTTTTTGCCCGTTTGCAACAAAAAACCTTTGGGGTGGTGTTCCGCGCCAATGTCAGCATCACCCCGGATTTGTCCATCCAGTTTTACGGACAGCCCTTTCTTTCGGCCGGGAATTACACTCATTTCAAACAGATCACCGACTCGCGGGCGGATCGCTATGAGGATCGCTTCCGGGAGTACCGGGGTGAATTGAGCTATGATGCGGAGAATAACGAATATGCGGTGGATGAGAACCGCGACGGCGAAGAAGATTATCGGTTTGAAAATCCTAATTTCAATTTCCAGGAATTTCGCTCCAACCTGATCCTGCGCTGGGAGTTCCGTCCCGGCTCGACCTTCTTCTTAGTCTGGGCCCAAAATCGCAGCCAGAGTTCCGATAGCGGCCTGTTCTCGCTCCGGAACGATTTTGATTCGCTCTTTTCTGCGGATGCGGAAAATATATTTTTGGTGAAGTTTAATTACTGGTTTTCGCTGTAGTTCAGAATCAAAGGCTGTCATGCCGGGCCCCGCCTCCCTGCGCCGCCGCCCTGGGTAGGCGCAAGCTTCAGATTGCGCCCCCTCGGCAGTCTGAAACTCAGGGACATCCTCCGTGGGAGGCCGTGCCCAGCAAAAAGTATTTTGTTCCGGTTTCCCAAATATTTTTACCTCATTCCAGTGTCCTGCGCGGGAATAAATTCCGGAGGGTCCTGCCTTCCATTGGCAAGGAATGTGAGGCAG